>CACETT010000021.1 GCA_902562525.1 uncultured Alphaproteobacteria bacterium | reverse complement strand
AATTTTCAGACTTCCTAACGCTGACGAGTTTACTATTACTGCTTTCACTTTTTATATCTCCTCCAAAAACGACCTCGCCGAAGTCATCGCAGGATAACTTCTCGCTGTCTTTGATCTATTGGAAAACTGGCCTTATGGAAAACCCAACAAACACCTAAGGTGATTGCAGGGCGTTTGGAGCTAAGTCACCGATCGAAGCGTGCAGCTCGCTATCCTGTCGCCCTACCTCACCCTCAGCACTAGGTACCGGTGTGTCAAACTCATAGTCCGGGTCGATTTTTTGGCGCTCCCAAACTTCCTTCATTTCCTTCCACGCGCCGAATAACGTACGAGGCTCAGGCATATCATCTTTTAACAGCAAGTGAAGCTTCTTGAGATTATAGCATGGAACGCCAGCGTACATATGATGTTCCAGATGCCAGTTCATTCGCCAGTATAGAAATTCTGAAAGCGGGTCCAACAGAATTGTTCGTACACATTTTCTAAAATCGGACACATTGCTCCTCAGTCCACAATGCATTGGAAACCCGACGAGATGCTTCAAAAAATTTGCGGTGAAATTTTGAAATGTTAAAACTAGAGGCAATGCCCATATTTGCGTAGCCACAGTGACAACCAGCACACTACCATGAAACAAAAGCATCCATCTAGCCCAACGCACAGCGATCGGCCTTTCCTCAGGATGAGCCGTGTAAAGAGCTCTGCTCCACTCGCTACTTAGAACGGATGTCCCGTACCCGCCAAGAGCTGTTTCAATGGTACCCTTTATGGTTGGGATGCAGCCCGGAGCAAATAGTCCACCGACAAAGTTAAAAGTGAAAAGTTGCAAAATATAGAGCGGTGCGCTCTTGGAAAATTGAGGCAATACTACCTCACGATCACCCTTAGTATGAAGTGTATATCGATGATGATACGTGTGGCTCATCGCATATTCATGAAAGTTATGCCATCCCAACAAGCTGTACAGGCGCAGGAAAATCCTGTTAAGCGATTTTGTCTTAAAAACTGTGCCGTGGCCCAGTTCATGGGCCGCGATGCCCTTAAAAAATGAACAAACAGTTCCGTGGGCAAATATTCCCATTAACATAGCGACCCACATTCCCTGAAGGGAAAAGTAGATTACTGCAGATCCAGTAATTACCGCGAGCCCCATGTGACCACCGGCCTGAAACCAGCCTTGCCAGTCGCTGGGACGCATTAACTCACGTAATTTTTGGTGTTCCACCGGGCATCTGTACCAACTGATCCGATAGCTTTTTCGGACACTACTCAGAGGCTCCAAGTCGGCCAGCTTATGCTCCAACCCCCCTCCAGAATCCCGCATGTAAAGTGCCTCCCTCGAAATCAACCATACTAAAAAGCATTTGGCTAGAAAAGGCCCAACCCGTACTCATATGGCGGAAAAACCTAGTACCTCATAATTTTTCCCGTATCGTTATCCCTATCGTTTAGATATCATCAAGAACATTTAATAGAACCAGGTAGGAAGCTCAAGAATGGCTTTGAAGCGATACGTAACGGAAATGGGAATGGGGGTAGACGTTCATGGCCAAGATTATAGTCTTGCAGCAAAACGAGCTGTCTCGGATGCCATTAGGCATTCCAGCCTCAATTTTTTCCAAACCCTTGAAAAATCACCAAGCGAGATGCACATAACGGTCAAAATCGGAGTACCCAAACCAACTTTGATAAATTCTTCGGAAATAGCTGAGGAATTACCGTATGGCACCGTAACCGTCGAAGCTGAAGCCGGCGGCATAGAGGTGCCTAATGAAGCCGCCGATGATGCAATAGTGATCGCCAACGCCGTGGTTATTGTCTATTTCGACGAATAAGTCTGCTTCCCAGCAGAGTTGTTAACCCCAAAAAAACAAGGCTTCTCAGCGTTGAGGGAGGGTACACTGAGAAGCCTTTTTCAATGGCCACTAGCCAGAGGGGGAGGGAAATTCTGGCTAGCACCAAATCAACTACCTGGAATGGGGGCCATTTCAGCCCGAAAACAGTAAAACGACTCCAGATCCCACATATGTAGCATTTATTTACTAGTTTTCAACTTTTTATTAAATTTGTTACTAAAATGTACATACCCGTAAATATCACTAACCAATTTCTTTAATAGGTTACTGAAAATATCATTGCCTTATGTTTTGATAAAATATACATAAACGTTTAGAAATTTTTCTGCCAATACGACTTTAGACGTCGGGCAGACCCCTCTCAAAACGCAGAAGGGAAGAATAATGTCCACTAACTGTGTCGCTGTATTTGGGGAAAGGCACCAACATATGAGGCAAAGCCTGGACAACCTATCAAAAGGGAGGTTTCTCCCTAACTCGCCGTCACAGCTAGTTCCTATTCAACTAGGCTGGGATTACGGCCCCGCATAGTGTAACTTCTTTTCATGGAAAATCTTAATCACCTCCGCCAACTACTAGCATTGGCGGAAACGGGAAATTATCGGAAAGCGGGAGAGCGACTTGGCATGTCACATTCCGCCGTCAGCCAGACAATAGCGAAACTTGAGGGGCTCTTTGAGGTGACACTTTTCGAAAAATCCGGTGGAGAAACCGTGCCCACGGCATTCGGGTTACGCGTAGTCGACTCATCTAAGACTATGCTCATGGAATTAGAACGGGCTACTCGGGACCTGGAGAGCTTGGAGGACCACAGGGGGGGAGAATTAGTGATTGGTGCTGACCCCGCATTGTGTGAAAGCCTAATTAGTCCTGCCATCGCGCGTACCATAGAACAGCGACCTAACTTAAAATTCAAGGTCAACGTAACCGCACCCGGGAAAGAGATTAAAAAATTACGGGACAGACAGATTGATTTGTATATTGGTCTAAAGCCAGACGAAGTAGTTGCCGACCTTAAATATACTGACATTAAGCTCAAACCCCCCATAGTCCTCTGTCGCAAAGACCACCCGCTCAAAAATAGCAACACCATAACCGTCACTGATATGGAGCAATTTCCGTGTATCTCAGGAGAATTTCCTGAATGGATCAAAACTGAATTCAACAACAGACATGTCAGCGCTGGTGGAAAATTCGACAAGTTTAGAACCCTCTTTCTGATCTCCCAAAGCCATACCTTAGTCCGCCAAGTTTTAATGTATGGGAAAAATACATTAGCTGTCTTGCCTAAAGAGATCGTAAAAAAGGAGCTCAAGAGCAGACAGCTTAAGGAACTAAAATTGGACCCCCCAGTGTTCCCTGGCCTTGTCGATGGCGTAATTGCATTCAATCAAGAATATCCAATTACCCCCGCAGCCAAACTCATTGCCAAGATCATACAAGAAATGACAGCAGATCTCACACAGCATTCAGAGGGAAAGAATTAATGTATAACACTCAACCAAACAGAACCTAGAATTCGGACCAAGAATTTGGAAACTTTGCACCAAATGAGACAGCTAATCGCCTTAGCTGAGACAGGAAACTACAGAAAGGCTGGTCTGAGGCTTGGTATTTCTCACGCCGCAGTAAGCCAGACTATCACTCGATTGGAAAAAGATTACGACGTATCATTATTTGGGAAGAAAGGAGGCGCTACCGTTGCCACAATTCACGGCCAAAGACTCATCGAAACCGCCAGACAACTATTATGGGAGGCGGAACAATTAAAAGACGAAATAAACTCGATGAAACAACTAGATGGAGAGACCTTAGTAATAGGGGCTGATCCGATAGTCTGCGACAGCCTGATGGCACCAGTTCTTACCCGAATGCTAAAATCTCATCCTAAACTTAAGTTCAGAGTTGTTATCACCCCTTGGGCAGAGATGGAGGTCCAACTTCGGGACAAGAGCATCCAACTTTATGTTGGCATTGCCCACAATCGCCGGCCAGAAGGAATATCTTTTTCAGGCCTCCGGTTGGCTCCACCCATAATAGTTTGCAATGCACAACACCCATTAACCCAACAAAAGAAAATCATGTTTTCCGACACCCTTAAATACCGCGCCATGTTATCTTATGTACCAGACTGGCTTCAAAAGCCTTGGCTCCCAGAAATATCGGGTTTTTATTCCTCAAAAGACCAGGTGCATGAGTTTTTGGGACAAAACTTTGTAGAATGCGAAAGCATGGGAGTTCTCCGTGAACTGCTATTACAAACCGATGCGATCGCAGTAATGCCTGAAACTTTGCTACGAGAAGACTTTAAAAATAAAACCCTCAAGAAACTGCACATTGAAGGGTTTCCCTTTGTTGAGAGAGTTAAAGGCATAGTGGCCCACTTAGAAGGAAACATTTTGTCCTCTGCTGCCACCGCCACTATTAAAACGATCCAGGAACTCGTAGAACCAGACCGAAGGAACGATGCTTCGAGAAATAAGGCCGAAGTAGCCGAAAATTTAATACAATGGCCACTTACTATGGGGGATCCGAGCCCCTGAGAGCTAACAGCCCGGCTTTCTGATATGCATTTGAAAGCGTAGCAGATATTAGCGAAACCAGAAGGGATAAAATTAGAATGGCCGTTCTATGCACTGTAGGATTTACTGGTCTTGAATCTCTCTTGGACCCCGTCCGTTTAGGTCAGACCAGAGATGCAATCAACACCCAGTTGGAGCAAGCCAATTGCTTAAGAGTGCAGTTTGCTAGCCAATACTCAGGAGGATCGCCTGGAAAATTTATCCTAATGTTGGAATTCAACTCTCTAGCTGACCTCGACGCCGGCGCATCTCTATTAGACAAAGCTATAAGTAATTACATTGCCAGAGAGAATCTCCACGGCGAAGTCAATATTGTCGAGAGGGAGATCTGGTTTACATCCTGAATCCAAGAAATTAGTTGCGTTAGACCTAATTAACTAACAAAACACCTAGAGTGCTTTTTTTCGTTGATAACCTGGATAAATGATGTGTCTCCTGAGAGATATCGTATTATACTGCCAGGAGGTTAACCTGTTTCCGATAAATCCTAATGAGTAGTGTCATGCGCTATATGTTAATGACCAAACTAAAGCCTCGGGAAACTGAACAGTGCCTCACGGAGGACCAACAAAGCGAGTTATGTGAGTACTTGGCAGAACACCTGTTACCTGATGTTTCTGCGACTGTGCACTATGGACGTCAATTCAGCGGTCCAGAAACAGGCGTCTTCTTTTTTCAGGCTGTCTACGAGAATATGGAGGCCTACGAGGAAGGGGCCCGCATAATTAGCCGGTGTACGGGCGAGTTCCTGCGAAAATACAACGCTAAGCCGTACCAAGTACTGGAACGAAGTGTCTGGCACGTGCAAGGCGTCTGAAGCATCATTATGCTTTTAGGGTGATCCCGATCCCGGAACCACAACTCGGGTGAATTCAATTTTACCTGCACGATTGTCTGCATTCTCTGGTCCGGACCCAGTGTTTGTACAAATATAAAGAGTCCTTCCATCCGAACCACCCAATGTACAAGCATAAGCCCCACGATCACCCAAAGAAATTCGTTCCTGTATATTCCCACCTCGTAATATTCGGATAACCTCATTATTGTGTGGGTCTGCCACCCAGACTGCACCTTCTACATCCAAACAGATGCCATCTGGATACATTTGGGAATCCTCAAAAAAGGTTCTACGATTCGATAGCGACCCATCCGGCGCTCTATCAAAAGCCGTCAATCGGTGGGCAAAAGTTTCCGCCACCACTAGCATGTCGCCGGCTGGATTGATTACCATTCCATTAGGAAACCAGAGACCATCTGCAGCTATACTAGAAGTTCCATCCGGCGAAATTCTCGCGAGAGTGGTTGGACAAGCCTGTTCCCCAGCACGCCTATTAAAGCCAAAGTTCCCTACATATGCGCCCCCATGCTGATCCACAACCATATCGTTACACCAATAGGTTGAGACCTCTGACAAGTTCGCATGCTCCATCAACAGTTTTCCCTCTAATCTGAGAACACGCTGATCCCTCATGGAAACTACCAAGAGTTGGCCATCTCTTGTCCAACCAAGTCCTGAAGGTTGCTCCGGCACGGCTACAACTGTTCGGCGCTTTCCAGCACTGTCGACTTGTATGACCTCATTGGAATAAAAGTCCGAGAACCATAAATATCCCGATCTCCAACGCGGTCCCTCAGGAAAAGTAAGCCCTTCCAATAAAGTCGATATATTATTCATGAACACCTCGGTGATTAAATGCTGATAAAACCGTTACCTATTAACGCCAAACTAACTTCCATCTGAACGGAAAAACACATCTTGATAACTTGAACATCCATTCCATAATAGACAAGACACCTGAAAGGATCGTGAAAATCGCTGCCATAAAGATAGAGAGGATGAAGCAAAAAATGCATCAAGAAGGCACCGCTCAGCTTGATACTTCTCAACCTGAGATGAACCAAACGTTCGACGCAGTAATCGTTGGTGCTGGCTTTGCCGGTATGTACATGCTCCATTGCCTTCGCAAACTTGGCCTTTCCGCCTGTGTATTCGAAGCTGGAGGCGGGGTGGGGGGAACCTGGTATTGGAACCGTTATCCGGGGGCCCGATGTGACGTAGAGAGCATGCAATACTCTTATTCTTTCTCCGAGGAGCTAGACCAAGAATGGAGTTGGTCAGAAAAGTATTCGCCTCAACCAGAAATTCTTTCCTATGCCAACCATGTAGCTGATCGGTTCGACCTTAGGCGTGATATCCAATTCGATACCAAAGTGACGACAACTACTTTCAATGAGACAACCAAAAAATGGCTGGTTGAGACTGACCGCGGGCATAAGGTTCAAGCCCAATTCTGCATCATGGCAGTAGGCTGCCTCTCAGCCGCTAACATGCCAAGTTTTAAGGATATAGATAAATTTAAAGGACCTATATACCACACCGGCGAATGGCCCCATGATGGAGCAAAATTAGAAGGTCTTCGGGTTGGCATCATTGGGACCGGGTCCTCGGCCATTCAATCCATCCCCATCATTGCGAAACAGGCCGAATCCTTAACTGTGTTCCAGCGAACCCCCAATTATTCCATACCCGCTTGGAACGAAAAACTAGATCCCAAATATGAGGAAAGTGTGAAATCCACTTACCCGGAATTACGGGCCAAAGCTCGAGGGCGTCCGGCTGGATTTTATTTTCCCTTCAATACTGATTCCGCTTTGGAAGCGACGCCTGAAGAGAGGCAAAAACAGTTTGAGGACCGATGGCAGAAAGGAGGACTTCCTTTTCTTGGAGCCTACGGGGACCTGCTGTTCGAACAACAAGCCAACGATTCCATCGCAGAATTTGTCCGCACAAAAATCCGTGATATCGTAGCAGATCCAAAGACAGCCGATCTTCTATGTCCTGATAACGTGCTTGGCTGTAAAAGACTATGCGTGGATACTGGTTATTACGAGGTTTATAATCAAGAACATGTAGATCTGGTCGACATATCCGAAGCTCCGATTGATCGGTTCACTCCAAATGGCTTGGTCGCCGGTGACCAGGAATACTGCTTCGATGCTATTATCTGTGCCACTGGCTTTGCAGCAATGACAGGGTCCTTTGATAAGATATCCATTACTGGCCGCAATGGCTTGAGCCTTTTAAAAAAGTGGGAAGCAGGCCCCCGAGCATACCTCGGTTTAGCTTCCGCTGGTTTCCCGAATTTATTTATGATTACTGGTCCCGGCAGCCCCTCAGTCCTGGCAAGTATGATCCAAGCCATTGAACAACATGTGGATTGGATTGTTGATTGTATTGCACACATGAGAGATACAAATGTGACGACCATAGAACCCACCAATGAGCACGAAGACAATTGGGTAGAACACGTTACCGATGTTTCAAAAGTATCACTGCGATCAACATGCAGCTCATGGTACGTGGGAGCCAATATCCCCGGCCGCCCCCGAGTATTTATGCCGTATATTGGCGGGTTCCCAATATATGTCAGTAAGTGCAACGAAGTCATGGATAATGGCCTAGAAGGTTTTATTCTCGACGGTGATCCGAATACTACCACCGTCCCAGAACCGCGATGGACAAAACGATGGCGGGTCCCCCTTGATATGGATGTGATATCACCAGCCACCATCGCAGCCCGACGGGTACCCATAGTGTAACACCCATTAAGTCAAAGAGGTGCATTGCAGCGCCCCGAGAACAATCGTTCCGAACTACGACCCCTACAGCGTATTCCGGCCGTACAGGGAAAGTGCAGCTGCTTCAAATTCCAGGCCCTCGCTCGTGAAATCATCGAACATGAAGTCATTAGGCTTCGCATCTGAGCGCAAAATTTTCCCCTCCGGTCCGCGAGGAAGGTCGTTCGTAGGACCATATTTACCCTCCAGCTTTTTCACTTCCTCTTGGGATAACCGATAGACCTTACATGGAACACCCTTCATATGAGGGATACCCTGTTCAAGGTCTATGAGCTCAGGATCATCATCCGTAGTCACCAGAGCATCGCAAAAATCCCACATGCCAGACATATTATCTAATCCACCAGCTGACTCAGGTTTCCACCAACCATGTGGCACTCGCACCAAACCCCTTGGCATGCTCGATCTAACAAATACTCTTCCCGAAACAGCCCCTACCTTGGTTTCAATTCGGGCCCAATGTCCATCCACAATCTCAAGTGCTGCTGCATCTCCGGGTGACATAAAAAAAGTCTGGTCTGGGACTCTTTTCCTAAACTCTGGCATATGACGATGGCCAGTCCGATAAAACTCGTCATCCGGAAGCCCAATGAACATCGTCAAAGGATATTGGGAATTTGGTTTTGCCGCCTCTCGGTAATAAGGAAGTGGATCAAAGCCTAAATTTTCCAAAACGGTGGAATATAGCTCTACTTTACCAGATGGTGTTGCAAAGCCAGTTTTACGATACTTACGGTCCGGATCTTCTTCAGGCTTGCCTCGGGGCAAACGCCCATTTGCCATGACTTGGTCCCACGATAACCCAGCCGGTTCCAGTCTATAATCTAGCAATTGCTCTTGGTTCTCCCAAGGAAAAGACTCTCCAAATCCCATCCGAGCAGCCAACATATGCCAAAATGTCACTACATTTTTGCATTCCCCTCTCGGCTCCATGGCCTTTGCGCTAATGCCAGCCTGCATACTTGGACGCTCCAACCACGAGTCGCCGGGCAGGACATAATCAGAAATAGCAGCGGTTGGGGTCATCGCGTGCTCGAAAGAAACAATTAAATCTTGGTTCATCAAACCCCTGTATATCCGACCTGTATTGGCGTAAGCCATTAGCGCGTTATTTGCCATAGCAAAGAAGGCTTTGACGGGATATGGATCCCCCGTCTCCATTGCCTTAAAAACCGCCATCGGATTAGCCATATAGCAACCTGAAACCAAATTAGCCCAGCGGGTACCCCATACCTTTTCCGTTGCATCCCCGAGAGCTTCCATCCCTCTATAGGTAAAAACAGGAAATTCTTGGCTTCCCAATTGCTTGGCCTTTTGTTCATTTGCTAGCAGGCCATGCATCTCCAATTCTGACTCAGAACGTACAGCCGAACTAAAACCTGAGAATATATCCCCACCCTTAACATCCAGATTGCCAGTGATAGCACGCAGAATACATTGCAAACGAATAGCTGAAGTGCTGGAGGTTTGCTGATCTGTAATGGGAGACCAAGGAATGCAAGCAGGTTTACTCGCCGCATACATGCGCGCTGCCTCCCTTATCAGCTCTTCCTCAACACCTGTTATCTCAGAAACACGGTTCAACGGATACTGTCGCACACGCTCAACAAATTCGTTGAAGCCCACAGTCCACTCCCGCACAAAGTCTTTATCGTACAGCTCCTCTTCTATAATTACGTTCAGCCAGCCTAATGTCATGGCTGCATCAGTTCCGGCGCGGAGCGGTAACCAAACGTCGGCAGCCTCCGCATTTTCACTTTTTCGAGGATCCAAAACGATCAACTTCGCACCCTTGGCTTGCCTCATCCGGATCGATTTATACTCCAGCGTCCAACTATGCCGTCTCGGATCATGACCAAACAAAACTATACAATTAGAACTCAAAATATCAGCCCTAGGATACCAGCCGTAAACCATCCTACTAACAGCAGCCGTATTTCCCATGCAGTACGCAACTCCACTGATCCAATTTGGGGATCCCAAATGGTTCATGAACCGTCGGCCAAGGCCTCCGTCGGAAATTCCTGTCCCACTGCTATGACCCATCGCAAAGGCTTCCGGCCCATACCGGTCAACCACCTTTGTCAACTCTTCAGCAATACCATCCATTGCATCATCCCAGGAAACTCTCTGCCAATTCCCGTCTCCGCGGGCACCTACCCGCTTCAATGGATGTAAAAGTCGGCTCGGATGGGCAAAAGATTTCGGAGCGTAGGCACCTTTCATACACAGCACATCCTTGAACAATGGATGGTCTCTAGTAGTTACTTTGACAACCTCACCCTCTTCAACCTTGACAGCAACCGGGCAAAAACCATCACAACTACTGCAGACCACGTTTTTTAGCTGTTGATTACGCTGAGTTGACTTTTTTACGTGCCCGTCTGGCATATCTCCCCCTCCCGCCATAGTGTGTTCCACGCCAGCAGGTATAACCACTAGCGACCAATTGTGAAAGCCGATTTAAAAATGGAACCTATTCAACAACTGAATCCAGCCAGTTCGCGACTGCATGCCCCAAGGTTACCATGCGGGTCACAGCACCAGGAATAGCCACATAGCTTTCAACCATTTCATGGGCACCAACCGGCAAAGCAACCGTTTCCGTCTTTAAATAAGCCATTCTTGCTGCCAACTCACCGGACACTTCATGTACCCGCTGCACGGACCTACTAAGATCGCCAGATCGCTGCAATGGCACAAAAACGTCATGCAGAATAGACAGAAAACCTGGCCATCGGGCCAGGTGACGCCATAAAGTAGCCAGCGCCCCATCCTCTACAGCACCAAATTTGTTTATTTCCAAAAGTAGCCTCCACACATCGGGTTGGATCTCGTTCTGAGGCAACAATCGAGGTATAGGAGGCCAATGAATAACGTTCTCTATCTTGGGTTTTGGCAGCGGGTCGCCATGTGGCTTAGCGAGCAAACAACTAAGCGCTAACATATTCATACCATTAGACCTATTATACGCCGAAACGATAGCCCGCACGCTGGTAATATCTTCCGACGTTAGCCCTGCAGACTCTAACTGGCCCGCTAAAAGTGGCTTAGGCACTGGCAAATCATCACTCGTTGCTATCGAAGCGAGAGCAAGTTGGGGAAAACCGCTTAGATAGAGGGGTTTAGCGGCAGCCCACACTGCCTCTAGGCCTCCATCAACAGACACAAGTGTGCGCCAGATAGATGTCAGCAAGGGAATACCCATGGTATCTCGAATGTCAGCAAAGATTTCTGCTATCTGCCCGGCGGCTTCTTCCTCCGTGATTGCAGAAACCGGGTCGTCCCCAAATTGTGCCATAATTCCCCCTTGTAATTTTTTTGGTTAGCATAGAAGTGAAGCTAACCCGATAGACCCAGTTCCTAAGTTACCATCAATATATAGACGCCATTCTAAGAGTCTGCTTAAATAAATCCTGGACCTAGAAGTTACATAAAAAGGACCTACCCATAAAAATAGGCTGGTCGCAGGATTAATCTTCGATTAGGTCGTCTGGGATTTGTGAGCGATGGCTGAGAACCAACAAAGCATGACACTACAGGAGGCCCTGGAGTTAGCTATAAAGCATCATCAGGCGGGGCAGTTAGATAATGCTAAATCCATCTACCAACAAATTCTTCAAGCACAACCCCAGCAACCAATAGCCCTACATTTACTTGGGGTAATCTCCCACCAGAATGGAGACAACTCCCTAGCTGTTGATCTAATATCCAAAGCTATAACACTTGAACCCAAATATGCAGAAGCACACAGTAACCTTAGCCTTGCTCTTTCTGCACTTGGGAAAACACACGATGCCATCGATAGCTGCAAAAAAGCCCTAGCAATAAACCCTGAATACGCGGAAGCACACAATAATCTGGGGCTAGCATTAGAATCTCTAGCCAAGCTAAATGATTCTGAACACTGTTATCGCACTGCCATCAACCTCAAGCCAACATACGCCATTGCTCACAATAATCTGGGCAATGTCCTCCAAGACCTTGGAAAATTGGGGACTGCTATTGAAAGCTATAAAAAAGCAATAGAGGAAGATCCTCAATATGCCGATGCCCACAACAACATGGGTAACGCGCTGAGAGCAGAAGGCAGACTAGAGGACGCCCTCAAATGCTACAGGAAAAGCCTAGATATTAACAAAAACAGCACCCATGCACGATCCAATTTCGGTGATACACTAAAAGACCTTGCTTACCAAAAAAGGTTCTCAGAAAAAAATGATTCTTCTGGCGATCAACTGAAGGTCGCTCCAAAACTTTCACAAGACCAGTCTGAGAGCTGGACCGAGGTCTTGGCCGTCGCGGAAAGCATTCTCCAGCTAAAACCCAATGATACCAGCGGACTCGCTCTTAAAACATCGGCTTTAATTGGTCTTCACAAGCTGGATGAGTGGGAGAGCCTATGTAACTTTGAACGATTTATAGAAACGGTGCATATTGAGGTTCCAAACGGATATAAGAATTTGAAGGCCTTCAATGAATCGTTGTTTAAACGATGCTCGGAAGACCCGAACCTAAGCTACGAGCAAGGTGGGAAAGCGATCAAGAAGGGGGAAAGGCTAAATGCTCTCCAATTGGATCCGCCAGACAGCCCCGTCTCTTTGCTTCTTGATAGAGCGAAAAACGCCATACACGATTACACGCTAGGGCATCCACCGGATAAAAACCACCCATACCTGGCTCAAATACCTACTAAATGGCGTCTCACAGCGTGGGGTTCAATTTTGTACGAACAAGGCCATCATGAAACGCACATACATCCAAGCGGTTGGATTAGCGGCGTCTACTATGGAATATTACCCACATGCACCAAGGACGGCGATGACCAGGGAGAAGGATATATTGAGTTTGGACGGCCAAGCAATCATGTTGCAACACAACAGGACCCCAATTTCCACCTCTTGCAACCTAGTGAAGGACAAATAGTCCTATTCCCGTCGTATTTTTACCATCAAACTATTCCGTTTAAATCACACGAAAAGCGTTTCACCATAGCTTTTGATGTAATCCCAGAAAGCTGGTGATTCATCAAGCTTAGGGCTGCTAGATGGCGATCGACCGCAGCAAACGGCCCAACAAATCGCTGTAGGGCGACCAGATTAATGACAGACGTTATTCTAGCTGATACAAAGCGTCTCCAGCGCATGAGTTATTGCTGTCTTTAATAACTTAATTGATGGTTTAGGTGCTACTCGGCCGTTAACTTGGGAGGTTTTATGACACACTGTTGGAAAATAGCACTCGCACTTTTCTGTTTTTGCGGCCCCCACGTGCACGGGATAGCTGAAGCTAAAGAACTTACCTTCGCTACTGGCCTCCCCCCCACCCACACTTGGGCAAAAGCCTATACCTACGTCGAACAGCACATTGAGGAGAGAACCGGAGGAACGCTGAGTGCCGAGGTCTATTATGGATCGCTACTCAACCTGAAACAAAGCCTGACAGGACTAAGGGATGGGATAGCTGATGCCGCAATGCTCGTGCCAGGCTATCATCCTGCCGAGCTGCCCCAAACAAATTTAATTATCGACCTGGCAATGCTGGGAAAAAATGCAACAGTGCTATCAGCAGCGGTTTCCGAATATATTTTTACATGCCCTGAATGCCTAGCGGAAGCAAAAGCAAATGGTTCTGTTTTTGTAGCAATGACAGCAAATGCCCCCTATATGCTGCTTACCATTGAACCTATGACAACAGTAGAATCCTTGCGTGGGAAGAAAATCCGAAGTTTTTCTGCCTTTGGAAGATGGGTTGAATATGTTGGAGGTATAAAGATGAGCCTTTCGGCCAACGATATATATGATGCTCTCAGCCGAGGCGCTCTAGACGCCAACCTTCATCCAGCAACTGAGCTCTACAATTTAAATTTTGGTGATGTAGCGAAATACGTTACTCGACTGCCTCTGGGAACATACAACGGCAATGAATTTAATTTCAATATAGATACTTGGAGATCCCTAACTACCCAACAGAGACGCCATATGCTTGACCTATTTGCTGAGGCTGCGGCTTTGACTACGGTGGAATTCCAAAATTTTAATGATGAAGTTTTGAATACAAAGGCGGCAGAAGATGGAATAGAAGTGCTCGACCCCTCCCCGGAGCTGGTAGCACTAACTGATCGCTTTATTTTGGAGGATTTGGCCAATTTTGATCAGATGGCTAAAGACAATTACGGGATTCAAGATGCTCCTCAACGGGTTGAACGCTTTCGCAGCCTCATTATGCGTTGGCGAGAACTCCTTGCAACGATTGATGCTAACGACGTAGAAGCTGTGACCACACTTTACAAAACAGAAATCTGGGACAAGGTAGATGCAGCCTCTCATGGAATGTAGGAAAGTAGTCATAACAACTGCTCTTCGTGTATGGGCGTGAGGATAGCTTGGTTCGTTTAGGCAAAATACTGGCATCTCTCAGCCAATTGTGGGCTTTCTTTGCCTGCGTAGCTGTAGTCTTAATGATGGCCCACATTAGCCTGGATGTTTTATTGCGATGGATTGGATTACCAATTCCAGCTACAGTAACGATTGTACCCCACTACTACATGTTACCCATCGTTTTCCTTCCCTTAGCTCTCGCAGAGAAAAATGATGCTCATATCACTGTGGAAATTCTAGTTCAGTTATTTCGCAATCGAATTCAAAAAGTTTTGGCCGTAGCCAGCTGGCTATTTTCCGCAGGGGTGTTTTCAATACTTTTTTACCAAACCTTTTTGGATGCATTAGACAAAATGTCTGTGGGGACATTCATGATTGAAGTAGATTGGAAAATTCCCATTTGGGCCTCGTATTTTTTTCTCCCTGTAGGTTTTGGGCTGGTTATCGTAGTTTTGCTATACAAAATTATTACAACGATCTCGGGAGAAAAAAGTGGATTAGGTGAAAGAAAACATGACGCCTTCAGACAATAAACCATAAAGCTGGAATCAAGTTTCCATGGATCGAATAGAAGTTGGCCTAGCAGGAATCGGTGTTCTTCTGATTCTTATATTACTCAGATTTCCGGTTGGTGTTTCGCTGGTTGCTGTCTCATTCGGAGGAATTTGGACATTAGTCGGACTGAAACCAGCCTGGGGGATCCTTACTGCGGTCCCCTATGATTTTGGTGCTAAATGGGCGTTGACCTCAGTGCCCATGTTTTTATTAATGGGGTTTTGTTGCTTCCACGCGGGCCTTACTCAAGGCTTATTTGACGCAGCTCGGAAATGGTTATCCGGGTTGCCTGGGGGCCTCGCAGTTGCAACGATTTTTGGAGCAGCAGGATTTTCGGCAGTTACTGGGTCGTCGGTCGCATGCGCCGCTGCGATGGGCCGCATTGCTGTGCCAGAAATGCTGCGCAATAAATACGATCCATCGCTAGCCACCGGAACGGTCGCCGCGGCCGGAACCATTGGGGCACTTATTCCCCCTTCTATCCTGCTAATTCTGTATGGGATTTTCGTTCAAGTTCCTATATCAAAATTGTTTTTAGGCGGAATAAGTGCTGGGCTTTTAACCGGGTTGGCATACGTTTTGGTAATCATTATTCGCGTAAAACTTAATCCCCAGCTCGCACCAACAGTTCTTGAAAAAGCCTCTCTACAGGAAAAGCTCTTAGCTCTCGCCGATACCTGGCCTGTAATTTTGTTGGTATTAGGGGTTTTCGGGGGACTATTTGCTGGCGTATTTACCCCAACTGAGGCAGGCGCAGTGGGTGCTTTACTAGCTTTCGCCATAGCAGGACTTAAAGGATCTCTTTCTTGGGAAAAATCTAAACAAGCACTGCTGGAAACAGTTCAAACGACCGCTGTTATTTTCGTAATAGCTATCGGAGCACTGCTTCTTACACGATTCCTCGCATTGTCAGGCGCCTCTCAATTTTTATCAGAAATGGTGATTGGCCTTGGAGCAGATATGTTTCTCCTGCTACTCGGAATAGCGATCATGTACTTGGTGCTAGGAATGTTCCTAGAGCCCCTAGGAGCAATGCTCCTTACGATTCCCGTCTTGCTTCCAATACTCCAGGATACAGGCCTAAGTCTAATCTGGTTTGGTGTGGTCCTTACTAAATTTTTAGAAATTGGAATGATAACCCCACCGATAGGGCTAAATGTATTCGTTATAAAGGGCGTAGTTGGAAATCTCGCGACAACCACCACCATATTTAGAGGGGTTATCTTTTTTCTTCTAGCAGACCTCGTAGTGGTCTCCATACTGATGATGTTTCCAGAAATTATTCTCTATTTGCCTTCAATCGCAGGCTAGTAGTCCGGCTCCGCCTTGGCAGATAAAATATTTGATGGTTTGTTAGCACGAATCTCCTCAGTAGTTAAACCGACTAGCTCATGCGGAAACACTAACCACTTTTCGGTAGGACGAATAAAATAATCTGGCTTAATTTTACTGACCCGCTTCTTAGGCTTGACGAATACTGTAGCCACTCTAAGCACTTTAGTCTGCTTCCCGTCCAACATACCTTCAATTTTTCCCACAAGTTCTTGAATGGTCCGGCCGCTTTCAAACACGTCGTCCACAATCAAGATGTTTTCAGCCTTAGCCAGGGAGTCAGCTAAATCCAACATCTCTCCAATCACAAGTTTGCTACCCTGTTTTTCAATGCCAACATAAGAGGAAATTCTAACTGGATAGTGATCCGCAAAAATGCCGTTGTAAGCAAAAAGCTCCTGCAAAGCTATAGCGATTGGTGCTCCACCACGCCACACCCCGATAATGAGGTCCGGTTCGAAGCCATCATTCATTACCTGCTGGGCCAATTCAAATGAATCTTCTAACAGTTGTTGCGCATCTATAAAAAGCTTCTCGGCCACCACTAATCCTTTTTTGCTAATATTACTTTTTTATAACTCGAATTTCTGAAACTATGACGCCCGTACAAACCTCAATGCCTATCGCACATCCATTATGGGACAGCCAGAGATGAGCAATGTTACCGCAGCACCACCAACGGGAAAAAATCTACCTATAATAGATATGAGTTCTCTGCAAACCGGAATAGGTATAAAGGAGTTGGCCGGAAAAGTTAACGAAGCATGCAAGGGAACTTCTTTCTTTTTGGTAGCTAATCACGGTATCCCAGAGAACATTATTGATTCAGCTATGCAAGCCTCTCGGTTGTTCTTTGAGCAGCCAATAGAAGCCCGAATGAAATCTCTAAAAGATGAATTTCATAGGGGATACCTCCCTTTTGGGACCACCCAATACCCAGGGCAAGGACCCGACTTAAAAGATACCTTCGACGTGGGGATAGACCTGCCATTGGACGACCCACAGGTCAAAGCCGGCCTTCCATTACACGGGCCCAATCAGTGGCCTGATCTTGAGAATTTTCGAACTCCAGTTGAGACCTATTTTATGGCTATTCATCAGCTTGGACTGCAGCTGTTAGAAGTTTTCGCCCTCAGTCTGAATATCGATCGACAATTTTTTACCCAATACTATACCAAACCTACGGTTCTTATGAGAATGATGCATTACCTTCCCCAAAGCTCTTCTCTTTCGTCTAACTCTATCGGTGCAACGGCTCACACCGATTTCGGACTAATGACAATCCTTAACCAAGATAATTTGGGTGGATTGGAGATTCAGTTACTCGATGGAAGCTGGATATCCGCCCCTTCTATTCCAGGAACCTTTGTAGTCAATATTGGCCAACTTATGGCCAGATGGACCAACGATGTTTACAAGGCAACAACACACCGTGTCATAAACAGGTCTAACAAAGAGCGGTATTCCATACCATTCTTTTTCAATCCGAATCACTACGCAAAAGTCCAATGTATTCCAAGCTGTCAGAGCCCAGAAAGGCCTCCTAAATACTCCGACGTTCTGGCAGGCGAACATATCGCCAACTTGGTTGCGAAAAATCAAGACTTTGCCAAACCCACAAAAGATAACCGTGGTTGAAAAAAGGTTTATAAGTGGAGCTCTATTAAGTACTTTATTATTTTTCTCTTGAACACCTATATTACACCTATCTGCCAATCCACTAGCAACTGAGAGCAAAACTATGAGCAATGAAACCATATCCGTAGGAATTATCGGCGCTGGCGCTAACACCACACTCCTACATATTCCCAATTTACAGGCCATAAAAGGAGTTGAAGTAGTAGCTGTGGCTAATAGGACTTTAAAGTCTTCTCGCAAGGTTGCAAAAACGTTCGGCATTCCAGAACCGTTAAGTAGTTGGGAAGACATTATTTTTCATGATAAATTAGATGCCGTGTGTATTGGAACATGGCCTTATATGCATGCACCAATGACTATTGCCGCACTAGAGACGGGCAAACATGTCCTATGCGAAGCCCGGATGGCATTAAATTCCAGCGAAGCATCAGAAATGCTAGAAGCCTCTCGGATGAACCCCAACTTGATTGCGCAAATCGTGCCCGCACCCCTATCCAATAAATTTGACCCAACCGTTATTCAGATGATTAGCGATGGCTTTATCGGGGACCTTATTGCAGTTGATGGCAGAGTAACTACTGGAACCTTTGCCCAGCCGGACACACCATTGCATTGGCGCCAAGACCCCACTCTCAGTGGTAATAACATTATGAATATGGGAATTTGGTACGAAATAATCATGCGCTGGCTTGGGCCAGCAACTACGGTACAAGCGCTGGCGCAGACAGTGGTGAAATATCGTAAAGATGGGTCTGGAAAACGACGTGCCTGTGCGATACCAGACCATATAGAAATCATGGGATCAATGGCTCAAGGAGGCCAAATGCGCTTATCAGTCTCAGCAGTCACGGGGCACCTTCCCATGATTGATATACACGTTTGCGGGACGGAGGGCACCCTGCGGCTAACAGATAGTGGCGGCGAGCTCCAGCTTTTTGCGGGCAAAGCAAATTCAAAACAAATGAAAGTTGTTCGCGTACCTAAAAATAAGCAGAACTACTGGCGAGTAGAGGAAGAGTTTATTAACGCCATCCGTGGCAAGGAAGCCGTCACCCACACCGACCTAGCGACCGGAGTGCAATACATGCAGTGGACAGATGCAGTCTCAACTGCCCTACGAACGGGAGAGACAATTAAATTGCCCCTGGATGCAGTGGTACAATAATAAATGCCAGTCCCGATTGAGGGGATAGACCATGTGGTCGTGATGGCCAGTGACGTGGACCGCTCTTTGGATTTTTATAAAAATGTTCTGGGGGGCGAAGCTGAATTTGAAGAAGCCTTCCGGATGGGGAAAATTCCTGTTTTACGGGTTAGAATTGGCAAGGCCATCATTAATCTCCAGAGGCTCAACGAGCCAGCATACATAGTAGCTGATCGACTGGAGTCAGGGACCGTTGATTTATGCTTTCGCTGGAGTCGCAGCATTCAGGAGGCAATCGACTGGCTGAAGGAGAAGAACGTCGACGTAATAGAAGGACCGGTTCCTCGCCCAGCTGCTAATGGAGTATGGGGGCAATCAATTTATTTTCGGGATCCCGATGGCAACTTACTTGAGCTTCTAACGACATTGGAGCCCTCGGAACCCATTCCAGAATTCACGCCGTTATAAAAAAAACTCCATTTAATTATCAGGTGGCTTCGAGGCAAAAGAGAATGCCGGACACCTTGCGGGATCATGATACTCAATCTGACAGTCCAAACATTGGTGGCATTCGTGCATATTAATTTCTCCGTCTGCCTCGATCGCCCCGATTGGACAGCTGCGTTCACAAAGGTGGCAGGGATTACCACATTCAAAACGTCGCAACAGAGTGTTAAAGAAGTGAAATCTTCCTCCGACAGCTAAAAGCGCACCAAGAGGGCATAAGTACCGACAAAAAAACCGTTCAATAAATAATCCAGTAGACAGTAGTGCTAATGCGTAAAGAACGTAGGGCCAGGATCGGCCAAAATGCAAGCTGATAGCGGTCTTAAAAGGCTCGACCTCTGCACTTAATGCAGCCCATTCAGCAGAGAATATTGTGAGGATAATAATTCCACCGGCGGCAAAGTACTTTACCAAATGTCCCCTTTTTTGGAGTGGTTTGGGCACCATCATTCGAGGGATAGAGAGCAACCGACCAAGTTGGGCCAAAAGTTCCTGAAGAGCACCAAATGGACAAAGCCATCCACAAAAGACCCCGCGACCCCAAACAACTAGTGTTATCGCCACATACCCGCTCAAAATGATTAATAAAGGATCAAAAAGCACAGACGCCCAGCTTGTGCCTGAAAAGAACAACCGAAAATAATTAATTACACTCAGTATTGTTAATTGCGCACCTACTATCCAACCGAGCCAAATAAGGGTTACCAGCAGGATGGTGCACCTTAGGAATCTATAAAGTTGACGATGCCGGGTCAGATATTGATGAAAACACAGCACCAATGTTACTAAGGCCAACAACGACAATAGACCTAGGATCTCCCATTGCTTAGATGCCCAGGCTATCTGCCAGTCTGACAACATTGATCTCCGCCACTTACCTATTCCAATATAAGATATCTCTTTTAATCCAGCATTCTCTAAAGCTTCTTCGGAGCCAACAACATGATGAGGAGGAATACGGTAGGGCAGGCTCATGCCTACCTGCTTGGCAGGATCACCCTCTCCCTTTCCAGCAATAAGGGTGAATTGTAGCGCCCATTCCTGTGTAGGATCGAACCCCGCTTCCGCCGGGATTAGAAACCTTCCGCCTTGACTCAACTTAGGAGATCCTTGAGCAGCATAGCGGCGTGCTGGATAAAAGTTTTTGGTTTCAAGAGCCAGGATTAAATTCCCTTGAACAAGTTTTACTCTATCAAAAATATCCACTAAGTAGGGGTTTCTGGGTACCCAACTATACCCTCCAGTTGAGGCAATTAGGAGATGATGTTCACCAGGCATAGCACCTTGGGAAATCTTCCTGAATACCTTAGGTCCAAATAAATTGCGCCCAACAGATGGAGGCGTTGCTAAGGCTATGTAGAGAGTTAAAAAATCCTCCTCATCTTCTCCATCCAGTTCGGGATAAACCCCTGCCTCTATGAATGCCTCACGCACTAATCCGTTCGTTAATCTATGAATTTTAATGGAGGAATCAGAAATTAATTCGTCCCATGTCCGTGCCGAAAAACTAAACCGCTCTATAGATAGCCCACCGACCTCATCAGAGATGATCCCCATCATATAACCAACGACAACAGCAGAACCCATAACAGCGTCCCACATAGCATTGGCACTAATCGTAGCACCAGAGACACCATCCATATGCCTAAATGGGGCTCGCCTCTCTACAGCGACGTTCAAGCCATGTAACTGGCCTAAAAATTGATCCACATCTCCAATAGTAACTTGGTGAGTCCCAATCAACGGTTCTCTATGTTCAAGAATAAGATGGCCAAGAATCGTGCCGTCAACTCGCAGCGCCACCATGACATCAAATGACTGCCCAGAATAACCCGCCGGACTGACGGCTTCATGTGTAGAAAAAATATATGCCACATTATTTCCGTCTCTCTCCGCTATGGCGACAGCCATCTCCCCTTCCAATATTTGCAAGCCATCCAATAGAGGAACGAGTTCCCTGGCAATTTGGGGTGACAAGCGCTTTGCTAAAGGATCTTCCATGGCAGCCAATGCGGAAGCTCTCCCGCCCACAACACCAATCGCGACTAACAACACCACTCTAAAAACGTTTGCTGTTGACGGCCTAAAAAAGATTAAAGGAGATATGGAGGTACAGAGTAGATTTCTAGCAAACATGGCGCATATATCAATTTACCATCTACAATCAACGCTACCGCCCTGTATACTTAGGTGTACGCTTCTCAATAAATGCAGACGTACTTTCCTTATGGTCCTCGCTAGCCAGAAGTGATGCAAGCGCCGCCCCTAAGTGATCTGCCAATTCCTCAGATTTTCCTTGCTTCGCATGATTAAGCGCCATTTTTGTAGCCCTAACCGCCAAAGGTCCATTCACTGTAATTCGTCGAGCTATATCTCGGGCCTCGCCCAACAGCCGTTC
The DNA here is from genome assembly GCA_902562525.1 of uncultured Alphaproteobacteria bacterium. Taxonomy (GTDB): domain Bacteria; phylum Pseudomonadota; class Alphaproteobacteria; order UBA7887; family UBA7887. The sequence continues at coordinate 2,576 of CACETT010000021.1, read as the reverse complement.
CTCCGAAACAACTTTGGAAACCAAGCCCATCTGCAACGCCTCCTCAGCACCTATTAAGTCGCCTGTCATTAATATCTCAGCAGCTGCAGAAACCCCAACAATCTGTGGTAAGAGCTCGAAGCTGTCTGACCCCGCCACAATGGCTCGCTTTACGAACATTTCGGAAAACCGCGCCGACGTCGAAGCAACACGTATATCTGCCAAAAGGCTTAATTCCATCCCGTACCCAACTGCCGCACCATTTACGGCGGCAATAATTGGTTTATCTGACCTCTTCATAGGCTCACTGGGCACCTCCAATTCTCCACTATTTATACGGCGTGAAAGCTCGGCAGCCCCCGAACCAAGCAACTCCTTCACATCATCACCTGTACAAAAACCTTTCCCCGTCCCTGTAAAAATAATAGCTCGAACCGCATCGTCGGAATTCGCTTTCTCAAACGCAGCAGTCAATTCTTTATAGGCGAGGTAATTCAATGAATTGTAATGATCCGGGCGGTTAATAGTCACTGTGGCTATATGCTCTGAGAGTTCATAAAGAACTGTGTCATTTGGGTCGACCATGATTTCTTCCTTCTAAGCGATCCGTTTTCTTTAGAAACTTGCAACTGATAATACTGGGGGTAAGTTCTCCGCTAACATTTCCCACCGGCTATCCTGTTGAACCCTCCATACTTGGCCATTATCCATTCCCACAATCACGCCTCCAAGAATCTCCGAATCTACGACCAATCCATGTATATTAGCGGGCGACGGAGAATGAGCCTGATCACAAAGTGAACCCCAGGATTCTCCTCCATCATCAGACCTCAAAAGCATAGCATCCGCACCACCCTCGTCCTCAAAACTAGAAAATGCCGTGGGCGCACATGCCACCGTAAGTTGGTGCGGCGCCCGCGGATCAATACACATAGGCCGTGCGTATCTGGGTGTAATACCACGCCACGCATACTTCCATGTGGACCCACCATCATCAGATCGGAAGACTCCCGCATTACCCTCAATCATCTCTGCCACGCCGTCCAACCTTCCATAGCCAGTCGATGCATAAAGGATATTCGGCTGATCCGGATCGGCACACAAAACATGCAAGTCCGGATTACCGCCAGGCAACACCACATCCCAGCTAGCTCCCCCATCTTCGGTCTTTGCAATTCCCCCTACTTCGATCCCCACCCACATTTTCGACTTGTCAGTTGGGTCAACGATGATAGTTCGGGCCCGCGCCGCTATTGGAGGTGTAAGCGGGATGGTCCACTCGGAGGCCTGAGGCTGATTGGCAAAGGATTTCATCTCCACCCAGCTCTCACCCCCATCATCACTGAAAAACACACCAGCGGGTTGGGTTACGGCGAAAAGCCTACTCCCATTATCGGAACATATCTGCCAAACCTGCCTATCAGAAATGCCTGACAACACCCAGCTCTCACCTTGATCATCCGATCGATAGGCTCCGCTCCGAGTACTGGCAAAAAGTTTATGCCCAACTAGCCCTATATTCCGTACGTCCTCAACCTCCAAGACTCTCCGAGGCGTGCCTTTCTCAACTACAAAGATACCAGTTTGGGTGCCTGCCAAGATATTAGCCATAATTCCCCCTTTGGATAAGGATCAGATGTAACTACATTCTCTCCGCCCAAATTTAAATGTACACCATTATCTTACTGTCAGTGGTTCCACCACGGCATGTCTGAGAACGAACGAAGATCCATCTCATGGGTCCAGGTTGAGCGAACTTGTTGAGCTAGATGGAAATAAGTTTCTGCCACTTTCTCTGGAAGTATCAGCCCCTCCTTATCCATACCTCTAGTCTCACGTAACTTTTGGAACCCTTCGGGACCAAGCATTTTACCTAATGTATCTGGGGCGTCGACAGCCCCATCGATCAATATATGAGCTATGTGAATTCCTTTGGGCCCAAACTCTGCGTTCAAAGTCTGGCACAACATTCTCCGGCCTCCCATAGCGGCAGCATGGGAATGCTGCCCGCTGTTCCCTCGCACAGCGGCAGTCGCCGATGTCACCAAAATTGTGCCACTTCCTCGCTCTTCCATAAGCGGACAAACGGCAGACGCCAGCCTGAACAGTCCGAAAGTGGCCATCTGCCACCCACGCTCAAACGCCTTATAGGTCGTCTCGGCTAGCGCCCGGTCACCAATCTGGGCTCCGAGATTGTAAACCACAACCTCGATGGGGCCTATATCGGCCTCAATAGCTGCCACACGATCTTCAATACCATCCGGTTTAACCGCATTAATCAAAAAGCCTGACGCTGATCCCCCACTCTCCTCAATTTCCCCGACTAACTTTTTGAGACCATCTTCATCAGTGCGGCGGCAAAGCACGGAATGATATCCGGCTTTCGCAAACCTCTTTCCTACGTTGCCGCCAATACCAGCGCCAGCACCCAATACTAAACATACAGATTTCATCATCTACACTTTCTTCTCTGTTAGATTTAAAGATTACAATCCCTAAGGCCGACAAAAATCCTCTATACTCAAATGACAAAAGAATTTCAGATTGGAGAAAACGCCCCCTATATTTAAATCCTTCTATCTCCATAAACCTTTGGC
>CACETT010000020.1 GCA_902562525.1 uncultured Alphaproteobacteria bacterium | reverse complement strand
GAGCTTTGACGAAGTACCTGAGATGCCAATGCTGTTAATTGCTAACGAATTTTTCGACGCCTTGCCTGTCCACCAATATATTCGATTTCGTGGTAATTGGAGAGAGCGATTAGTGGACATAGATCCCAAAACAGACCAGGGTTTTTGTTACATTCTTAACTCGCAAATTACATCGATTCCTTCGATGGGAGTTGATGAACGTTGTGTTGTTGATGCATTGGAGGTCTGTCCGATAGGAGTGTTACTAGCTAGGGGGATTGGGGAGAGATTGCGCCGCTTCTCTGGTGCGGCCCTGATTATAGATTATGCGTCTACTCATCACGGCCTTAGCTTTCAGGCAGTCAGAGCCCATTCATCAGTTAATCCACTCATTAGCCCGGGAGAATCCGATTTGTCGTGCGCTGTTGATTTTGAGGTGTTGGGCCAGGCGGCTGGTGTTGCCGGAGTAAGGGTTCATGGGCCGGTTCCACAAGGAAGATTTTTAAGCTCACTAGGTATAGAGCAGCGCGCTGCAACACTAACTAAGGAAGCAAATCCAGAAATGGCCTGTGTGGTATTACAAAGCAAGAATCGACTGATAGAGCCCGAATTTATGGGTCAATTATTTAATGCTCTGGCTATCAGTTCCCCTGATATCCCACTTGTTGAAGGATTTGACATTAAATGATCATTTCTAGCCAGTTATTGAGTGATTATACTCATGGGTTTTTTACTCGCAATGGTGGTGTTTCAGAAGGTATTTACAGTTCACTGAACTGTGGATTCGGCAGTGGGGACAACCGGGCACTAGTTGCTGAGAACCGCCAGCGGGCCATGCGGAGACTGGGGCTTCAAAGCCTAAAGTTGATAACCTGCTCTCAGGTACATGGCACTGAGGTGCTTACTATCGCAAATAAAGGGGTATTGGGTAATCCAGAAAAATCAGATGCGCTAGTGTCTGATCGAGGTGGTATAGCAATAGGCGTATTAACGGCAGATTGCGCACCTGTTTTAATGGCAGACAAAAAATCTGGTGTTGTTGGGGCCGTCCATGCTGGTTGGAGGGGTGCTTTGACAGGAGTTCTGGAGGCTGCCGCTAACTCGATGGAGCGGCTAGGCAGCCATACAAGAGATATGAGAGCGGTTATTGGCCCCTGTATTAGCCAGAGTTCCTATGAAGTTGGCCCCGAGTTTAGGGCGCGATTTGAGTCCTCTGGATGTAATACTGATCTTTTCTTTAAAAGTTCACCCAATAAAAATCATTATATGTTCGATTTAGAGGGCTATATTGTCGACCGTATGGAGACGCTTGGCGTTGGTCAAATAGAGAGGTGTGGCCTAGACACATACGAAAATGCTGATAATTTTTTTAGTTTCCGGCGAAGTCAACATCTCCTGGAAAGTAGTTACGGACGTAGCCTTTCACTCATTTCGGTTCGTTGCTGATATGCCTTACATTGTCTTTTTCTGTGTTGCTTGTGTTGCGGGAGGTTTAGTGAGTTGTGTTCTCTTGTAGGGCGTCTGCTCAAGCTATATTCCTGTCTCTAATAGTAGCCATTTCGGCCTGTCAGCCTGTTCCCCGCCCCTTTCAGCCACTAGATAAATCTCTATATTCGGATAGGTCCGCACTGGACCGAAATTTCAGCTTGTCTCTTAGGGAAATAGAGGGCGCAGGGGTTGATTTGGAACACCGCATTCTTACCAGCTTAGGGGCGGAACTTGCTAAAATAAATATCCTTGCAAGCCATTCGAGCTCAAGTAGTGGAAATCTTCTGCTCTACGGTAAATTGGTCACGGCAGATGATAACGGGGATCACATTTATTGGAGGATTCTTGATCCATCTGGGAATGTTGTGGCCATGTTTGAGCAAACAGGTTATTCCCATAGGCAAAAGATAGACTGGCTTGTCGGGAATGCGGCGTTACGCATCCAATCCTTACTGAGCGACCAACCAGAAGAATCGGCAGGGGCTATTGTGTTTGTGCCGCCAGTTGATGGTGCTCCAGGCGATGGAAGAACTTCGCTGACGAATGCCGTGAGAAGTTCACTGGTTGCCTTAAAGATAACTGTGGCAACGGAACTCAGTGCTGACGCCGTGAGCCTCCTGGGGAGTGTTGCTACTACTACGCGAGGAGATGGCCTATTCGTGGAGATACATTGGTCGCTTATCAGCAATGACGGGCAGGAGATTGCCGTCGTAACCCAAAGTGACATGGTGCCGGTTGGCGTTCTTGACGGTGCCTGGGGTGAGCTTGCAGAGATTATCGCAGAAGCGGCGTCGCAGAGCCTGGCTTTATTAATTAGGGATTACAATAGAAATGTACAAGAAAACCCATGATATTGTCTATTTCCATTGTTTGCTTAAAGTCATTAAATGGTCCAGCGTTTCTTGTCGCGAAGCTTTGAAGTCGGTGCCAACCCACCAAGTCTCTGCCTCGATCACCATTTGCCCTACTAAAGGACCTTCTGGGATTCCCAAGGCCAGCACATCTGCCCCAGATATGGGGCACCGCGGTGGCACCCAGGTATAGGCCATTTGGACTAAGCTAATCCAATTAGAGGGTCTCCTTTCAGGAAAATTGGCGCTGGTAGTTAATAAGTTATCAACGAACCATTGTTTCCCATTTTTATATAATATTTTGTAGACGTCAGGCTCTTTCAAAGTCGTAGAAAATAAGTTTGGAGTTGTATTAATTCGCTTTAATCTTGTTTCAACCGTTTTGGAAAGTTTTAACCTGCGGGCAAATTTTGGCAGGTCTATATTTTCTTGGGAAAAAATGAATAGTCTCCTTATGGGGTCATGCTCCCCGCATTCTTCTTCATATGCGATCAGGTTTTTCAGGGCTTCTAATCTAGCATCGGATGGGGCCGATCCAAACAAGTGTTCAATGACCTTGCAGTCACGGCACTGGATTAGGGAAGGGAGTGGATGGCGACACGCTAACAATTTTAATAATTCTGAGTATACTCTCTCTCCTGACAATTTTTTTAGGTTTGGGGCAAGTTTTCTGCAGGCTTCCAATGCAGCGCTATCTCTCTCAATATTGTTGAAGGCAGCTTTAAACCGAAAATATCTCAGGATTCGAAGTAAGTCCTCCGAGATCCTTTCTTCTGGATCTCCAATAAAGCGAATTTTACTATTTTTGAGGTCGTCAATACCTCCCATGGGGTCGAACAAATTTCCGTCCGGATCGCAGTAAATTGAGTTGATCGTAAAGTCACGGCGGCGGGCATCAAGCTCCCAGTTGTCGGTGTATTTAACCACAGCATGTCGGCCGTCTGTTTCAAGGTCGGCTCTAAGAGTAGTGATTTCGAACACTTCGCCATCAACTACGGCTGTAATTGTGCCGTGTTCGATTCCTGTTGGGATTTGTGTGAGCCCACAATCCGTAAGCAGCCTTTGGACGTCGTGGGGCCTGAGTGGTGTGGCTATGTCTATGTTTTCAGGCTCTACTTTTCCTACTAAAGTGTCTCGAACACAGCCTCCCACAAATCTTGCTTCACCACCCGTGCGGGTAAGAGCCCCGATTACCTCTGATGTGGATTTCTTGGTCATCCAGTTTTGGATGGGTAGAGGAGCCAAGCCATTTTTGACCATGTTCATCGGTCAATTCTGCCCTTCACTACTTCGCCATTCTCGAGGTAAGACGGTATATAAATACCTCCAATGTCTTCCCCGGCAAACAACCCAAGTGCTATCATTCCAATAATTAGGACGCTTAGGCCGGAAAGTCCTATGAGCAGCCACGGCGCATCCGATAGTTGATTAACTTGGGTGCCGTGCTTCCGGGCACGTTTGTGGGCGTAGATTAACCACACGAGATAAATCAGAATTGGAAGCGCTAGCGGTAGAATTTTTGTCAAGAGTAGTTTCATGGATTGCTCTGTAGCAGGTTTCGAAGACTTACTAACATTCTTGCAGTTGCCCCCCAAATATATCTTTCTGGATAGTCAAAAATATAGAATGTTCTAGCTTCCCCATTAGGGAGCTTTACACAGTCGGTTCGATACCGGTTATTTTCTAGTAACAAGGGAAAGGGAACTTCAAAGATTTCAGAAACTTCGTCTAGAGCAAGTTGCAGAGCCAAGGGTTCTTCCACCAGTCCAACAATGGGGATGACCTTAAACCCAGTGCCCGTTAAACATGTTTCAAGCTGGCCCAAGATACTTACTCTCTCCGGTAGAAGTCCAATCTCTTCGTAGGATTCTCTGAGTGCGGTAGCTATTGCATCCCGGTCGTTCATTTCTGTGCGGCCGCCGGGGAAGCTTACTTGGCCTGGGTGATTTTTCAAGTTCTGGCTGCGTTGCGTGAATAATACAGACAAGCCTTCTGGCCGATCGATAATAGGAATTAACACTGAGGCGTCGATTAAATCGTTCTTGGCTGAGTCAAGAAGATCGTCACGTTGGTCTCCGGTATTGTAGTGCCTTGAGGGTTGGGGGGCAGGGAAATCAAAACATTTTAACAAGCGGTCACGCATGATTTAGCCCATGACCCTTATCTATTTGGCCTAGAATAAATTTTTGATTCTCGCTTCTCACAAAGCATTCGCCACTATCCCAATCCTGTTCGGACCAGAGAACTAGATCATAAAATACAGATCGTGCTATCAGCCCAGTCAATCCATGGCTTAATTTAACATATGGGGAAGGTTCTCCGGTATCGGGATTTGTTTTCACGTATATGGGATGCTCAAGGCCGACGGTTAGCTCCTCGCCAATGTTTGTTTGGAGCCGCAGAATTTGTTTAGGGCCGGCGCCAATACGATTCGCGCTGACGATCACAAATGGTGCGTCCGCGACAGAGACGGCCACTCGCTCCACGGGGGTCACCAGCCAAAAATTTCCATCCTTCTCGCGTACTAAAATCGAGGCAAATAATTTTACCAGAGATTTGCGGTGAATTGGGGAACCGCGATAGAGCCATGTTCCATCGCGGTTGATAAGAAAAGGAGCATCAGCGTCACGCTCGTTGCTCTTTGTCTTCTCAGTCATTAGGGTAGAGGTCTTCATGATAATAAAACCCAATCGCAGGTATAGGTAGCGCTTCCACGATAAAATCAACTACTAAAGCCACCAGTCTCCGCTGTCGCCAGGACGCCAGCTCGATCTCCGTAGAACAATAGTAAACGAAAAAATGGGGAAGGAACAGAATGTCTAATATGCCCCTTGAAACCGAATTGTCTGAGCAGGCCGCAGTTGCGGAAATAGAGTCAGCCGCAGATAAAATGTCGCAGGTGCGTGATCATGTGGGAAAGTTAATCTTTGGCCAGCGGGATGTAGTGGATCAGGCCCTTATATCTCTGATGTCAGGTGGTAACGTTTTGTTAGTAGGGGTCCCGGGGCTTGCGAAAACAAGATTAACGGAAATCTTGGGTATTGTTCTTGGTTTGTCGGAGCGGAGGGTCCAGTTCACCCCAGACCTGATGCCAGCAGATATTCTTGGGTCTGAGGTTCTGGAGGAGAGCAATACAGGGCAACGCAGTTTTAGGTTCATCAAAGGCCCAGTTTTTAGCCAGCTTTTGATGGCTGATGAGATAAATCGTGCTAGCCCTAGAACTCAATCAGCTTTGCTGCAGGCCATGCAGGAGCAGGAGGTGACGGTCGCGGGGAAGACCCATCCATTGCCAAAACCATTTCATGTTATCGCCACTCAGAACCCAATTGAACAAGAGGGAACTTATCCCCTCCCGGAAGCTCAGCTGGATCGGTTTATTATGCAGGTTAATATTGATTATCCCGATTTGAGTGACGAGAAAGCCATGTTGTTGGAAACCACTGCCGCTGATAGTAAAGAAGCAGAGTCCGCTATGACCTCAGACGAACTTCAAAAAATACAAAGATTGGTCCGCACAATTCCCGTGGGGGAGAGCGTTGTCGACTCGATTCTGCGGCTGGTCCGCTCGGGGCGTCCTAGCACAAGTGAGATACCATTGGTGGCTGAGAATGTTTCATGGGGCCCTGGACCAAGGGCAGGTCAGTCTCTCATGTTGGCCACCCGTGCCCGCGCTCTTCTTGATGGTCGTTTTGCTCCATCCATGGATGATATTTTAGCACTTGCTGCTCCAGTTCTTAGGCACAGGATGCATGTGAGCTTTGCCGCGCGAGCTGAAGGTATTGGGTTAGACCAAGTGATTGAGGAAATGTGTTCAGGACTTATATAAAAAACAGTATTGCTAGATTAGGACGTGAGATAGAGGGCTGTGGTTGAAATAGGTCAAAGATTACAGCAGAAGTCAGAGGCTCTCGCTCGGAAATTCCCACCCCTCTTGGTTGCGGCTTATCGGGTTGCCGATTCTGTGATGATGGGTCTCCATGGGCGCAGGAGGCCAGGCAGTGGAGAGACTTTTTGGCAATTTCGACGTTATGAACCCAGTGATTCTGCTAGCCTGATCGATTGGCGCCAATCCGCTAAGTCAGAACCTATATATGTTAGGGAACAGGAGTGGGAAACTTCCCAAAGTATTTGGATATGGTGCGATCACTCTAGATCAATGGAATTTAGTTCAAGGGCTGACATAGAGACTAAACAAGATAGGGCAAGATTGCTTGCCCTATCTTTCGCTGTTTTGCTATTGAGGGGTGGCGAGAGGGTGGGGTTGCTGGGTGCCGATGCCACGATGTTGAAGGGCCTAGGTGCGCTTCCAAGGATGGCTCAAATGTTGGTATCAGGTCTTGTTGATGACGAGCGGAAGGGTCTTCCCGAGCCAAGGGTTCTGCCTCGGGGTTCGCAGGTCGTTTTAATTAGTGATTTTATTGAGCCCATAGAGCCTCTGGAGAATCGGATTAAATGGTACTCGAGCCGAGGGCAGCGGGGCTTGTTACTGCAAGTACTTGATCCAGCAGAAGTCAGGTTGCCGTATAATGGGAGGGCCAGGTTCAAGGGCCTAGAAGGAGAGGATGACACAGTAATAGGGCATGTAGAGAATGTTCGGGTTGATTACGAAACGCGTGTTTCGCGTCACGTGGACAATTTAATGGGTTTGGCCCATCGGTTTGGTTGGTCGTTCGTCCAACATAAGTCGGATAGCCCCCCCGAGCGGGCGTTATCAGAACTATATCTGTCGTTATCTCAAGAGGTCGAATAGAAGATGTTATCAAGGATTTGTCCATGATATCGGCCATTGGGGCGCTTACTTTTGCGGCGCCTTGGGCCCTTATGGGTTTCCTAGTCATTCCAGCTATATGGTGGTTGGTTCGGGTCTATCCCCCAGAGCCATCAAAAATAACCTTTCCGGCAATACGGTTTCTTGTTGGACTGGGAGGTGATGAAGCGAGTCCAAGCACGGCACCGTGGTGGTTATTGCTATTGCGTTGTTTTATAGGTGCTTTGATTGTCCTCTCCGTGGCGGGCCCTATTATCAATAGTTCCACTCGGTTAGACGGAACTGGTCCTCTCCTTTTGATAGTTGATGATACATGGGCTGCGGCTGAAAGTTGGGGCCTTCGCAAGCAGACAATGGTTGAGCTCATCGATGCAGCGGGAAGAGAGGGGCGATCAATTTTGTTGGCTTTCACTGCCCCCACCCTTTCTGCAACAGGGGATCGGGAGTTTGAAATAAGCCAGGTTTTGTCGCCAAAAGAGGCACTAGAAGACCTTGAGCTAGCCGTTCCTAAGCCTTGGAGGGCTGATCGCACAAAACTGGCGGAGGTGTTAGAAGAGCCTGAGATGAGGGCTGTTATTGGTGACAATGCGGCTGTCATTTGGATAAGTGATGGTTTGTATATAGGTTCGCCTGAGAGTTTGAACGATTTTGCGAATGACTTGAGAGGTTTCGGTAGCCTTAGCATATACAGTGAGGATCTTTCTGATAGAGCTCCATTGTTATTGGAACCTTTGCTGGCGGGGGACGATTTGATTGTCAGAGCGTTGGGCCCTGATGTCGCTGGCGCAAGGGAAATTTGGGTGCGAGCATCGGCGGAGGAGGGACAGCTCCTGGGCCGGGTGCTCTTGGAGTTTAAACCGGGAGAACGAGTGGGAACCGGTGTTCTGACCTTGCCCCAAGAGATTAGACAAGAAATCTTCCGACTGGAGATAGAGGGCAGAGCTTCGGCAGGTTCCATTGTGTTGTTGGATGAGCGTTGGAAACGTCGTTCTATTGGAGTAGTTTCGGGTGGTGGTTTTGAAAGCCGCCAACCACTTCTTTCTGATCTATATTTTGTGGAGCGTGCTCTGAGTCCATATAATGAAATTAGATCCGGGGATTTTGATGCGCTGATGGACGGCGAGCTATCGGTGTTGGTGCTTACTGATTCAGGTAGGCTACCGGAGCCAAGGCGCTCGGAAGTCGAAAGCTGGGTAGAGGAGGGTGGAATCTTAATCCGTTTCGCTGGTCCGAGGTTGGCTGCCGCGGAGGATGTATTGGCCCCGGTACCTCTTCGCGGCGGTGCTGAGGCGCGGTCCATGGGCGGGGCAATGTCGTGGGAACAGCCAATGGGTTTGGGATCGATGTCGGAGAATTCCCCATTTGTTCATCTGGAAATCTCTGATGATATCGCAGTGAATCGACAGGTATTGGCTGAGCCATCCAGTGAAGTGATTGATAGAACATGGGCCAGATTATCTGATGGCACACCTTTGGTCACGGGCGCACAGCGCGGTCTAGGTTGGATTGTTTTATTCCATGTTACGGCCAACACGGATTGGTCAAACTTGCCACTTTCTGGGCTATTCGTTGATATGCTTCAGGGAGTAGTCAAGTTGGGTAAGGGCACTACTGCGACCGGCGCGGCTGTTATGTTGTCGCCGCTAAAGCTGGTTGATGGTTTTGGTTTGGTAAAGGACAATGACTTGGGTGTCGCCCCTCTTCCTGTGGAGGCCGATGGTACGGTTAGGAACATGCCTGGTCCCAGTCACCCTCCCGGACTATACGGCGGTAGTTCCTACCGGCATGCTCTTAATTTAGGAGATCATTTTGAGGAATATCGTCCGATAGATCCCTTGTCGGGTAAGAGCCGAGAAGCCCTTCTGGGTGGTAGTGGCCAGACCAAATTGCGCCATTGGCTTCTAGCAGTTGCGATACTTCTTTTCGTGATAGACACATTATATGCTTGGAGATTAAGGAGCTTCCCTGGTCTGTTTAGGTGGCAAGGTGGGGGAATAGCATTGTGTGTCTTGATTTGTGCTTCGGTTTTGTTGTTTCCTGCGTCATCGATTGGCCAAGTGTTAGAGCTAACTCCTATCCAGTCGGGGGTTACTTATGTGCAAAGCGATGAGTTTATCGTCGAGTCTACTCGCGACGTTCGCTTGGCCTACATCCTGACAGATGACCCGGAAATAGATGTTGTCAGTCGTGCCGGCTTAATTGGTTTAAGTTGGACCCTTAGGCAAAGAACTGCAATTGAGCCTTCGTTGCCTGTAGGGGTCCGTTTGGATGACAACAGCATATTGCTCTATCCCCTTGTATACTGGCCAGTAACTGGCAAAGAAGTATCGTTTACAAACAAGGCATGGGAAAATCTGGATAATTATTTGAAGGTCGGCGGAATGGTGCTGTTAGACACCAGAGACCATGGTAATGGCGCCAGTTCTGGTGAAGGGGTTTCTGGTAAGAGCCTGCTTCGGCAACTTCTTCAAAATCTAAATCCACCGGCTTTAGTGCCGGTTCCCGATGGGCATGCCCTGCGTCAGGCGTTTTATCTAATTAGCAGTTTCCCAGGAAGGTGGGATGGGGATGATGTATGGGTTGAGAGTTATGAGGGTGACGTAAACGATGGGGTCTCTTCTTTAATAATTGGGGGACACGATTGGGCTAGAGCATGGGCATTGTCACCTAGCGGGAACCCTCTATTTCCCCTTGTTCCTGGCGGTGAGCCGCAGAGAGAAATGGCATTCCGTTTTGGGGTTAACTTGGTGATGTATGCATTAACCGGAAATTATAAGGCGGATCAGGTCCATATACCGTCCATATTGGGACGCCTGCAACGCGATGGCACCGGTCGGTAAGGGTAGGATGCGCCTGGCATGTTGAGTCTAGAAATTAATCCAGCTCTACCGTGGTGGTTATTGAGTGGCATTGGTCTTTTGGTATTACTGGTTCTAGCGTATGGGATAATTGTGAGGGCACCCAGTGCTTGGTCAAGAGTGATATTTCTTACAATTGGCTTTATTGCACTATTAAACCCCACTGTGATACGGCAAGAACGTGCCTATCTTTCTGACGTTGTGGCTGTCTTGGTAGATGAATCTCTAAGCCAAAGTGCGACCGGGAGGTTGGCCCAAGTTGCGGGTATATCTGAGGGGCTGCAGGAATGGCTCCTCGAGGAGGACGATCTAGATGTTCGTCTGAGCATCATTCGTGACCCGGACAGACAAGATGGAACCTTTATTGCGGGTGCCCTCTCAGAAATGTTCTCAGATGTTCCCACTGATAGGATTGCCGGGGCATTTGTTATTACTGATGGACAAATCCATGATGATCCAAGTGATTTCATGCATATTAACTATCCGTTGAATTTTTTATTGACCGGTGACCCAGAAAAAAATGATCGGCATTTAGTTATAGAAGAGGCCCCAAGCTATGCGATCGTTGGGGACGAAAGTATAATCCGCGTTCGTGTAGCTGGAGATGCAAAGGCGGGCGCGATTGTACCTGTAACGGTTAGTATAAATGGGCAGAGGGTGATTGAAAGCAGCGCTCCATCAGATACCCCTATTGAAATCCCAATAATTTTTGATAAGGAGGGGGTTAGTGCGGTTGAACTCCAAATCGACGAAGGGGAACAAGAGCTAACTCTTGAGAACAATCGTGTATTATTGGCAATTAACGCGGTTCGTAGTCGGTTAAGTGTTATGCTTGTTTCAGGAGCCCCGGGCCCCGGCCTGCGGAGCGTGCGTAATCTTCTCAAGGCGGATCCAGCCGTTGATTTGGTGCATTTCACGGTTCTGCGGCCACCCAATAAACAAGACCTAACACCGGTAGATGAATTATCTCTCATACCTTTTCCAAGCGATGAGTTATTTTCCGTTCGCTTGCGGGAATTTGATTTAATAATTTTTGACAGGTACCACAGGCGCGGCATTTTTCCCGCGTCCTATTTAAACAACATCGCTGATTATGTGGTTGATGGCGGGGCAATCTTGGATATTGCGGGACCTTCTTTTGTGACCCCACTGAGCTTGGCAGCATCTCCACTAGGCAAAATTCTGCCGGCTCGTCCGACTGGGGAGGTCTTGGAACAAGCCTTTGCCCCCACTGTTTCTGAGCGGGGTAATCGCCATCCTGTGACGAACGATTTAAAGAGCCTGGGGGAGACCGCTGCCAACTCTACTTGGGGTAGATGGTTTCGTTTATTTGATTCGGAGGTAAATCGTGGGGAGGTCTTGCTGACTGGTGTTGGTGATAGACCTCTTCTAGTACTGGATCGTATTGGCGAGGGGCGGGTCGCCCAACTTCTCTCGGATCATTCATGGCTTTGGGCTAGGGGCTACGAAGGTGGCGGCCCTCAGCAGGTGTTGATGCGTCGTCTGGTGCACTGGCTGATGAAACAACCAGATTTGGAGGAAAACTCCCTAGCGGTAGAGGTGGACAATAAGAAATTAAAACTTGTTAGGCGTAGTTTAGATGGTGTCACAGGTCCTGTCACAATGATTGGGCCAGATGGAGTGAGTCAGGAAATCTTCCTTGCTGCCGATAAACCAGGCCTAGATACTGCCATAAAGGATGTTTCTGAAGCGGGCATCTACCGGCTTGAGCACAATGATTTCCAAACAATAGCCATTGTTGGTGAAACTAAGGTCAGAGAGTTAGCAGATGTCAGGGCGACACAAAATTTTGTTGAGCCATTGGCTGCTGCGAGTGGGGGGTCTGTTACCTGGTTTGAAGCAGGCGGTTTGCCATCTATAACTCGAGGCTCAAGGTCGAAAATTTCTGACTTGGAGGGTTCTGTCGGACTAATTAGAAACGACCAGTATGAAGTTACGGGTTTAAACAAGGTGGCTATGCTCCCAGGCCTTGCTTTGCTATGCATGCTGCTAATGAGCGCGATTTGGTCCTGGCGTCAGGAAGGACAAAAAGTGGCTAGTTGATCAGGTAATAGCTCTTGAGTCCAATATGCCAGATGTTTGTATAATCTCTGCAACCGCTTGTTCCGAATTTGGTCCCATTAAATGAGCTCCGGCCACCCCCTTTATCTCTGATAGCTGTTCAAGCATTTCCGAGCAGATTTTTTTTCCTTCGGCTTTTTGATCTTTGGAGCTATCAATACGGTTAATTATATTTTTTGGAATTTCAACTCCATAGAGATTTTTATTCATCCAGATAGCAGATTTGGCTGAAGCAATTGGGCCAATTCCAATCAAAAATTTAGCTTGTTCTAAAAACCCTTCTGATCTCAAGCACTGGATATACTTTTTCACTAACTTGATATCGAAACAGAATTGAGTTTGAAAGAACGAGGCCCCTGCCATTATTTTGGCACGGACTGCCTCGGGAGACCATCCGCCGGTAGGATCTCTGGGAGCATCTGCCGCACCTATGAGAAATTGGGGGGTTGTGCCTGTTAGGGGTCGACCGCTGGGTAAGGTGTTCTTATCTCTCATATTATGGGCTATTTCCATCAGGCTGCAGCTGTCCAGGTCCATAACCATTTTAGCGTTGGGCTGGTCACCGGTGGACACATGGTCGCCAGTAAGGCAGAGAATATTTTGGACTCCTAGGGCGCCAGCGCCTAACAGGTCATTTTGCAACGCAAGCCTGTTTCGGTCGCGCACTGTCATTTGAAGGATCGGCTCGAAGCCAGCTTGGACCAGAAAATGAGCTGTGGCGAGGCTCGCCATATGCGATCTTGCCCCCGCACCATCGGTAATGTTAATTGCGTCCGCATATCCAGCAAGCGGGGCGATTTTTTCTAGTACAAGGTTCCCATCGATACTCACTGGCGGACTTGTTTCAGCCGTGACCACGAAGGTTTTAGCTTTGAGAAGGCCTTCCAGAGTTGGTTTAACTAGAGCGTCTGAAGTAGTTTGTCTGATAGATACCATATATCGCCTGATGTTGGCCTTATCTTTGTGAGGGGAGATTTCTAGAGGGCCGCACTAGCCTGGTCAAACTAAAACTCGCTGCCATACGTATTTAATGTTGATAACAATAGAATTGCAATTGAGAATAACATTCATTATCACCTTAACTCGAAATGGAACAATACAGGTAGGGCGTAATGTTTGGGAGAAGACTAAGAACGTTATATGGATGTAGGGTTTTGCAGATATTTTTAATCTGTCTGGGCGTTACAAGTGTTCCTGGGGCTATGCCGGGTAGCGCGAGCGGGGGCGGCGGTGGCAGCCCCTTAGAGTCCTACGTTTCCACCTACGCGCATTTAGTCTATGAGAATTATCTGGATAGTTGGGACCGGGCGCAGCGCCTTTCGTCTGCAATAGACAGCCTCTTGGATAATCCTAACGCCCAGACCTTGGAGGCGGCGCGTATGGCCTGGCTTGCGTCCCGAGAGCCCTATGGTCAGACAGAAGCATTCCGATTTTATGGCGGGCCGATAGACTATTTTGATGAGGAGGCAGGGGTTGAGGGTCCGGAAGGGCGAATGAACTCTTGGCCTTTGGACGAGGCCTATATTGATTATGTGATTGGCAACCCTTCCGCCGGGATTATTAACGATGCAACTATTGTGTTGGACGGGGAAACAATTTTAGGTCTTAACCAGAACGATGACGACCGGTTCGTCTCTACAGGGTATCATGCAATAGAATTTCTGTTGTGGGGGCAGGATCTTAGCCTGGATACTGCTGGGAATAGGCCAGCGGGGGACTTCGTGGCCGGATCCTTAGCTAATGACCGCCGAAGAGATTACATCAAAATGGTAACTGCCCAACTTGTGAAAGACCATGAGTTTTTGGCCAATGAATGGGCGCCGGGACGAGATAATTTTGCCACCGAGTTCGAGAGTCTGCCGCCACAGGCGGCATTGGGCCAGATATTGGCAGGGCTTTTGACATTGGTGGAATTTGAACTTGCTTCAGAGCGCCTGGGAGTTGCTCTGGATAGTGGGGATCAGGAAGACGAACATTCCTGCTTTAGCGATAACACTCATAATGACTTTATATATAATGCCCGTGGGGTCGAGAATGTGTATTTTGGTCGTTATTCCTCATACCAAGGTGTGGGTTTAGACGAGTTAGTTCGGGAGTTGGACCCTGACTTAGATAAAAAAATGAAGTTTGCCATTGAGGAAACTAGGCTACTGCTGGAGGGGATACATGTGCCTTTTGATGCAATGCTTGCTTCCCCGACGGGAAGTGCTGGGCGGACACAAGCAGAGGCGGCCTTTGTCTCTCTAATGAGGCAGGGAGAACTCATAAAAGAGGTTGGCTTACTGTTCGGACTAGCTGTACATTCAAATGACGGGGATGCTGGCTGACTGGCCAAACCGTTGAAGTACACTATGTAGGGATTAGACTTTGTCTCGCTATTTTGGCTTTGCGTTTTTTTTGGTCTCGTTGATCTGGGTTGCATCTTCCATAGCTGATGAGGCTTTGAGAAAGCAGGACGATGTGCCGGTTCTGCCAAAAACTCCTGAAGATGATTATGTTCCAGGCGACGGTATGCCTTATGCCATGGATTGGAATCGCTGGGTTTGGCACAATTTGGCGGACCCGGTGCCCCTAGAGACCTTTCAGCCTACAGCGCTTTCCGGCGGAACCACTACCACCTATCTTGAAAATCGCGAGGCATTTTCGGCTCCTTTGGCTAACCTAGATCGCAGCCGGTTGCGCGCTTTTGCATTTGGACGGCATCTTTTCCGGCGTAATTGGGTAATGGCGCCGGCCTCAGTTGAAAGTTTGGACGGCCTTGGGCCGACTTTCAATCAGGTTTCTTGCTCAGGCTGTCATTTAAAGGATGGGCGTGGGAGGCCGCCGAAGAGCCTTGATGAACCGATGAAGGCAATGGTGGTTAGACTTAGTATTCCTGGTGTGGCCAACGATGGGGGGCCCCTTCCACATCCCAATTATGGCACTCAATTGCAGAATAAGGGTATTCTCGGTGTTCCGAAAGAGGGCCGGGCTAGCATTCTTTATGAAGAGGTGACAGGCTTTTTCGCTGACGGGGAATCCTACTCGCTCCGCAAGCCTATGTATGAATTTGCCGAGATGAGTCACGGGCCCTTAGGAGAACAGGCGCTCTATTCAGGCAGGGTTGCGCCCGCAACCCACGGTTTAGGTTTATTGGAGGCTGTGGATGAGGGTTTGGTTCTCTCCAAGGCAGATCCCGAAGACATTGACGGAGACGGCATATCCGGGACGGCCAACTGGGTATGGGATCCTGTGGTTGCAAAGCGGACTTTGGGAAGGTTCGGCTGGAAGGCGAATGTTGCTAGTTTACATCAACAAGTTGCGAGCGCAGCATTTGGAGATATGGGCATTACTACCTCCATATTTCCAGACCAAAACTGCCCTCCTGCCCAGAAGGAGTGCTCGTCTGCTCCGGGCGGTGGTGTCCCAGAGTTGGACGATGTACGTTTGGCTAAACTGGTCTTGTACGCGCGGTCTTTGGCAGTTCCAGCTCGTCGAAATGTGAATGATCCTACTGTAATGAGAGGAGAGCGGCTCTTCGCGAAGGCAGGGTGCACTGGGTGTCATTTGTCCGAGTGGAAAACTGGATCAACAGCCGTGATGCCGGAGCTTGCGGATCAAGATATCCATCCTTATACGGACCTTCTTTTGCACGATATGGGGGAAGGACTGGCTGATGGGCGGCCTGATTTTGAGGCGACAGGCCGAGAATGGCGAACACCACCTCTATGGGGAATTGGTCTCGTGCACCGTGTGAATTTCCATCAATTTTTTCTTCATGATGGAAGGGCGCGGGGTTTAATGGAGGCTATATTGTGGCATGGAGGGGAGGCGGAGCGTTCCCGTGAAGTTGTTGTAGAAATGCCGTCCGAAGATCGAAGGGCGTTACTAGCTTTTCTGAATTCGTTGTAACCTCTGTTGGTAGTAATAGTGTTTTCTCGGAACACACATGGTTATAACCCTATAAGCTGTCGCATTAAATTATCATTAATTTTGAAGCCAAGATGAATGAAAATTTTTCGTAGGTTTAAGAAGTTGAAATCTTCGTACCAGGGAGCTTCAGTGGCCCTGGGTAATTTTGATGGGCTGCATTTAGGGCATGCTGGGGTAATTAAAAGGGCTGCCGAGATAGCAAATAGCAGGGGTGTCCCGTTGGGTGTTGTGACGTTCGAGCCTCATCCAATGACTGTACTCAGGCCCAAGTTACAGCTTCGGCGGTTGGCCCCGTTTCGAACAAAAGTTCGACTGCTAAAGGAGTTCGGCGTTGAAATACTTTACATGTTGCCGTTTTCCAAGGAGTTTAGCCAGCTATCGGCAAGCCAGTTTGTAACAGAAGTGTTGGTAAAAAAACTTAACGTGTCCGAAATAGTGATGGGCTATGACTATCGATTTGGTAAAGGGAGGCGGGGCGACCATACTTTTTTGTTAGAGCAGGGTAAATCCATGGGGTTCGGAGTCACTGAGGTTGCGGGCATCGGGGATACTGGAAAAATATATTCATCTACACGAGTGCGCGAATTTATTGGAGCAGGAAAATTTAATCAGGCCACGGCTGTACTTGGCCATATATGGGAGGTCGAAGGTCGAGTTCGTCATGGGGATGCACGTGGCAGGCAGCTCGGCTATCCAACGGCTAATATTGTCTTTGGAAACCACGTGGTTCCAGCCTATGGGATATATGCCGTGTGGTGTGGTGTGCAGGTGAATGGAGTGACCGAGTGGGTCCCTGGGGTTGCTAACGTAGGGATCCGTCCAATGTTTCGATTGCAGACGCCTCTCCTAGAGGTTCACCTTTTCGACTACGATGACGATTTGTATGGTAAATATTTGAGGGTGGCATTTTTGAATTGGATCCGTCCGGAGCAAGATTTTGACAATGTTGAGAGTTTAGTAACCCAGATGGATGCAGATTGTTGCCTTGCGAGGACGATGCTCTCCAAGTCGGAGCCGCCGTTAGAGTAAGTTGGTGCCAAGGTATGGTCAAAAGGTCACAATTTGAGAGTGCAGGGTCAGTGGTTGGCTCAGTAAGATAAAGAACAGAGATATGAAAAATAACGATTATAAAACGACTTTATTCTTGCCCCAAACAGCATTTCCTATGAAGGGGGGGCTTCCACGAAAAGAACCAGAACTATTAGAGCGCTGGCGCAGTCTGGACCTATGGAAGAAGTTGCGAGACCAATCATTTGGCCGAGAAAAATTTGTGCTCCATGATGGCCCGCCATACGCTAATGGACCGATACACATTGGCACAGCTATGAATAAGATTCTAAAGGATATGATCAATCGGAGTTACCAAATGTTGGGAAGGGATGCTCACTATATTCCTGGATGGGATTGTCACGGTCTCCCGATAGAATGGCAAATTGAGCAAGAGTATCGAAAGAGTGGTAAATCTAAAGATGAAATCCCCGTCACACAATTTAGGGAGGAATGTAGGGCCTACGCTACTCATTGGATTGCTGAGCAAATGAAAGATTTCAAAAGGTTGGGGGTTTTAGGAGATTGGGATAGCCCTTACCTCACAATGAGCTTTCCAGCTGAGGCACAAATTGTAAGAGAGTTGGGTAAATTTTTGTTGGATGGTTCTCTCTACAAAGGTGCTAAGCCCGTAATGTGGTCGCCGGTTGAGAAAACGGCGTTGGCAGAAGCAGAGGTGGAATATAAAGATATTTCGTCCACCGCAATTTATGTACGATTTCCGATAACTCAGGCCGCCGACAATAACCTGGTTGGATCCTCTGTGGTTATTTGGACCACAACTCCGTGGACTATGCCAGGTAACCAGGCTGTAGCGTTCGGTAAAGATATGGAGTACGGCCACTACACCGTTGAAAACGTAGCCGAAGACTCTCTGATGAAAGAAGGGGAGCGTATAATTATAGCCGCGTCTTTGGCAGAACGATTTTTTGATATAGTTCAGGTGGAGTCTTGGTCCACGATCTCCTCTTGTAAAGGAGTTTCCTTGGAAGGTGTGATTACACAGCATCCGCTGTACGAACATGGATACCCAAGATTTGCGCCTTTGTTTCACGCGGACTTCGTCTCCGTTGATCAAGGGACAGGCTTTGTTCATGTGGCTCCAGGGCATGGGGCTGACGACTTTGATTTGGGACAAAAACATCAATTGGAGGTTTTGGATACGGTAGATGACGACGGAAGTTTTTTGCCAAATATTCCTCTATTTGCGGGTGATCATGTTTACAAGGTGAACCCAAAAGTTTTAGACGCTTTGCAAAGCGCTGGGCGTCTTGCAGCAAGCGAGGAATATATTCATTCTTATCCCCACAGCTGGCGTTCCAAAAAGCCTGTTATTTTTCGGAATACGCCTCAATGGTTTATAAGTATGGAATCCACCAGACTAAGGGCAACTGCGCTAGATGCGATCGATGCTACTAGATGGGTTCCAGAAACTGGCCGAAATCGCATTCGTTCCATGGTGGAAAGTAGGCCAGATTGGTGCGTCTCAAGACAGAGGGCTTGGGGCGTCCCTATCCCCGTCTTTATTAATAAACACAGCGGTGAGCCCTTGCGTGATCCGGAGGTTGTTGAACGTACGGCGTCTTTAGTTGAACAAGAAGGAGCGGATGTTTGGTTTACTGAGGATTGGGCTTCATTCTTGGGGCCAACACGTGATCCAGATGACTATACACAAGTTAAAGATATCTTGGATGTATGGTTTGACTCAGGTTCTACCCATAGTTTTGTTTTGGAAAACGAGGAATCGCAGCGGTGGCCAGCTGATCTCTATTTAGAAGGAACGGATCAGCATAGGGGCTGGTTTCATTCATCTTTGCTGGAGGCTTGCGGGACCCGTGGACGTGCACCTTACAATGAAGTGTTGACACACGGCTTTGTAATGGACGGGGCAGGAAAGAAAATGTCCAAGTCCGTGGGTAATGTTGTCGCCCCTCAGAAAATCATTGAGCAAAATGGAGCAGATATACTTCGCTTATGGGTGGCAAATACTGACTATACCGAGGATATGCGGATTGGGCCGGAAATAGTAAAAGGTATGGTTGATATGTATAGGCGGCTCCGAAATACTTTCCGTTATCTTTTGGGCAACCTATCTTCTTTTGAGGAAAGTGAGCGGTTGCCAATTGAGCAAATGCCCGAGTTGGAGCGCTGGGTATTACATAGAATCAGCGAGCTTGACGTGATTTTGAAAGCATCCATCGCTGACTATTCTTTTCATTCTTTTTTTAGTGCAGTGCACAACTTTTGTGCTAGTGATTTATCTGCATTTTATTTCGATATTCGGAAGGATGTTTTGTATTGTGACTCGCCGACTAGTATGCGGCGACGGGCGGTGCGGACAGTTTTGGACAGGCTTTTTTATTGCCTCACTACATGGTTGGCGCCAGCCCTTGTGTTTACCTCGGAAGAGGCATGGTTATCGCGGTTTCCTTCTTCTGGGGATAGCGTTCATCTTCAAGGTTTCCCAGAGATCCCAAGTGAGTATTACGATAAGGAATTGGCTGATAGGTGGCGACGAATTCGTGAGATTAGGCGCGTCATAAACGGGGCATTGGAAGTCGAGAGGGCTGAAAAGCGTATTGGTTCTAGTCTTGAAGCTAGTGTCCGGCTTTATTTGTCAGAAAAAACAGACGCCGACCTTGTCGGCTCGGTAGATATGGCCGAGCTAACCATTTCCGCGGAAGTTGTAGTTGCAACAAAATCAGGTCCAGAGGGAGCCTACTCAGTCGACGGGGTAAAAGGAGTTTCCGTAGAGGTGAGTAGCGCACAGGGCGAGAAATGTGCTCGTTGTTGGCAATTTTCCAGCGGCGTCGGTACTTTTCCAGGACATCCTGACTTATGCAAAAGATGCTATTCAGTGATTGAGGGCCGCGCTCTGCAATCTGATTGATTAGCTCAATTATTTGGGAACGATGAATGCCCTTTGGTTTATTGCTGGCAGCAATCACAGTAGTTTTGGATCAATTTACTAAGGCCTTGGTGCTTGCTTTCTTGGAGCCGTACCAAGCTCTTGAGTGGACTCCTTTCCTCAGTTGTGTGTTGGTCTTTAATACCGGAATTAGTTTTGGATTGTTCGCTGGAGAAACAGCGCTATTAAGGTGGGTTTTAATCGGGTTGGCCCTAGCAGTTTCAGTCTTACTTACGAGTTGGCTTTATAAGGAAAAGAGACTGAGGGTTGCTAGCGCCCTTGGATTAATACTGGGCGGAGCTATCGGGAATGTGGTCGATAGAATTTTTCGGCATGCGGTCGTGGACTTTCTCGATTTGCATATAGGTGGATGGCATTGGCCGGCATTTAATTTAGCTGACTCCGCGATCACAGTTGGTGTTGTCTTGTATGTGTTTACATCGTTGCGGGATCAGCTCAGAAGCGGTAAATTGACGCAGAAATGATTATGGAAAACTTATTTGGCAATTGGGGGAAAATTCTGGGCTTTGTGCCTGTGAGTGCAATACTAGTTGGGTGCAGCGTGGATTCAGTCCGGGAGACGGTGGGTATGGGGAAACAATCGCCCGACGAGTACCTTATTGTGGAGCGTGTGCCTCTGTCTATTCCTCCTAGCTACGAATTGAGACCTCCTTCGGCAAGCGATCTAGAGATCCAATATGCTAATCTCCGTGAGAGAGCGGAAGATATTTTGTTGGGATCGGCTAATGGGGGTGGGGAACCCATGTCTGAATCGGAGCTAGCTTTTCTCTCGGACGCAGGGGCGTTAAATTCGGGTTCTGAAATCCGCCACATTATTGACACTGAAGGCGGCGTTCGTTTTGTTGAGGACGATCGGTTTGTGGATGAGTTAATGTTTTGGAGTGATGAGGAGGGGTCAGATTTTATAGTTGACCCGGTTGCTGAAGCGGAGCGCCTCCGCCGAAATGCTCTTTCGGGAATGCCTGTGACCTATGGGGCATCTCCTACTATAGAGAGGAAAAACTAATCCAGACCTTTTTTCAAAGACTTGGTTGTGGCTGCTCGGCGTGGACTATGCTTTGGTAAACGCGGCGTTTGTGCAAGACATTGAAGGTTGTATGGCCAGTACTATTGGAAGTTATGGCATATCTAACCAGGAATTTCAGGAAGAATTAAGCTATTGCGGCCGGGCCCTAGCAGATTTTCGGCTTGCTTGCCAAAATAAGAAAATCCCTGCTTTAGACATGGTACAAAGCATGCAGTCGTTGGAAGAGTTGGTGCCAATTGCAGAAAAGATTAGTGAAAAATTTAGGACGGTATTAGTTTTAGGCGTAGGTGGCTCAAGCCTTGGTGGTAGTGCACTAATTGATAGTTTAGGGGTGCTTGCTAGCGATAACAAAAGGCCTGACTTGCGTTTTGTTGACAACATTGATCCTGAAAGCGTTGAGGGACTTTTAGCAACCATAAGTCTGGACACGACTTTCTTTTTGGTTATTTCTAAATCGGGCAAAACGTTATCAACTTTGGCCCAATTTCTAATTTTTTGTGACTTGGTTGCGAGTTCCTTTGGGCGACAGGTAGTCCCAGACCATTTTATTGTGGTGACAGAGGCGAGTGCAAATCCTCTTAGGCGTTCCGCGGGACGCATGGGTATAAGGGTATTAGATCATAACCCTGAAATTGGGGGTCGCTTTTCTATTTTTTCTGTTGCCGGCTTGGTGCCAGCTTTGATAGCTGGTATCGACTGTCGAGGATTACTGGATGGCGCAGCCGTTGCTCTGGAGACTATATTAAGTGAGACGCCTATCGAAACTATTGAGGCGGCTCGCGGAGCTGCGGTGATAGCTGGATTAGCAAAAAGGCGAAAAATTATTACTAATGTTATGATGCCCTACTCAGACCGTCTGCGAAACTTCGGCTTTTGGTACCGACAGCTTGTAGCAGAATCTTTAGGTAAGGATGGGGAAGGTATTCTGCCGGTCAACGCAATGGGTACTGTGGATCAACATAGTCAGCTACAATTATTTCTCGACGGTCCGCCAGACAAAATGGTCACATTTATAGGAATTTCTAGTCTGGAGGGGAGCAGACTTATCCCCTCAAGCCTTCTTGACGGCGCGGAGGGCCCGCTTTTTGCTAATATATCTCTTGGTGATCTGTTTGAAGCCGAGTATATGGCTACTATTAAAAGCCTGACTAGCGCGGGTCGGCCCACCCGAAAATTTGCTCTAAGTAGTCTGGGGGCCGAAAACTTGGGCGGCTTGCTGACCCACTTCATGGTAGAGGTAATATTGCTTGGTGGTCGTTTTCGGGTGAACCCATTTGATCAACCCGCCGTTGAAACTGGGAAAAAAATGGCACGAGAATTATTGTTGAATTCCCATTGAAACTGGAGATACCGTGTTACGTTATTTGCCAGAACATCTAATTAATCAGATCGCAGCAGGTGAAGTGGTGGAGAGGCCGGCTGCCGTAATAAAAGAGCTAGTCGAAAATTCTATTGATGCCAAAGCGTCCAATATTTCAATTGCTATTGAGGATGGCGGCCAAACACTAATTGCAGTTGTGGACGATGGTCAGGGGATGAGTGCGAAGGAATTACCGTTATCTGTAACCCGCCATGCAACCTCAAAACTTCCTAACGATGATTTATCAGAGGTTCGTTGGTTGGGATTCAGGGGAGAGGCCCTGCCGGCTATCGGTGCAATTAGTCATCTTAGCTTGACTAGTAGAATGGAAGGTAGTGGGTCAGCAAAGTTCCTAAAAGTAGATGGCGGTGTATTAGGTGATTCAGGGCCTGCGGCCTTGGAGGTTGGCACTAAAGTAGAGGTCCGTGATATTTTTTATGCAACTCCTGCGCGGTTGAAGTTCTTAAAAAGCGCCCGCGCTGAAGTGATGGCGACTGTGGATATTGTATATCAACTTTCTATTGCCCGGCCTAACATCGCATTTGAGCTGCAAGTCGATGGCCGGCAACGATTGTTGTACCAAGCTCAGGGAGCCTCAGATGAAGACTTGAGATTGAATAGGCTAAGAGACGTTATGGGAAAAGAATTCATTGAGAATTCGGTTAAAATTAGGACCAATCGAAATGACATGGGTATCGTTGGTTATGCGGGTTTGCCGACCCTTAACAAGGGAAATACAAGGTCTCAATTCTTCTTTGTAAATGGTAGGCCTGTTCGAGATAAGTTAATTTTTGGAGCTGTCAGGGCGGTGTATCAAGATTTCCTGGCTCGGGGCCGTTATCCTTCTGTTGTCTTGTTTCTCGATGTAAAGACCTCGGATGTAGACGTCAATGTTCACCCAAGTAAGGCCGAAGTGCGGTTTCGTGACCCCAGAGAAGTAAGAGGATTGATTATTGGTGCCTTGGGACACGCTCTTGATTCGGAGGGCATCAGGTCTTCATCAGAAATTTCAAATGCTGCTTTAAGCGCAATGCATTCGGACACGATGGGGGTCCCAGGAACACTGGGCGTAACGCCTAACAGGGAGCGCTTGCCCAATCTTGTAGATACTGCCAATAATTTTCTTGCTCATCCCTCATCTAGGGATATGGCAGAAACTCAAGGACCCGGTCTGGAGGAGGTAAAGAGCTTTCCCTTAGGTGCTGCGTTAGGCCAGGTCAACGATACATACATAATTGCACAGACAGAGAGTGGTTTAATAATCGTTGACCAGCATGCGGCCCACGAAAGGTTGCTTTATGAACAAATGAAGATAGACCTGGAGGATAGCGGCGTAGCACGGCAGTTGCTGTTGATGCCGGAGGTTGTGGAACTTGGGCCGGAACGTGCCATCCAATTGTGCTCGCGTGCCCCTCAGTTGGCGGAATTGGGACTTGTCATAGAGCCATTTGGGGAAGGCGCTGTATTAGTTAGGGAGACTCCTGCAATACTGGGCGAGACGGACAGTAGTGGGTTAGTGCATCAATTATCAGAGGCCTTGGAAAACTTTATGGATACCGTTTCTCTGAGGGCGCGGCTCGATGAAGTATGTAGTACAATGGCATGTCATGGCAGTGTACGGGCTGGCCGGAGACTTAATATTTCTGAGATGAATGCATTGCTACGCCAGATGGAGCGCACTCCCCGGTCCGGTCAATGTAACCACGGGCGTCCAACATATATTGATTTGAAACTGACAGATATAGATCGTCTTTTTGGTCGTCGATAGGTGTTAGCTCTATGAGTTCCCGTTGGCAAGGAACCAGAACCCAGTATTGCCATATTCCCTAAACTCTATTTGTTGAAGGCTATGTGGGATACGGAGTTTTTTCTTTGAGGGTGTTTCCACGATGACTAGAGCGTGGAGTGGAAGCCATCCACTAGAAAGCAACGCCCTGAGCGCGGTTTCCGCTAAGTTGGTGTTATAGGGCGGGTCCAGAAAGATAAGGGTCGGGCTGATTAACGGAGATCCAGGCTTTGTCGCGTCTTTGTGGAGAACTCTAGTGGTTGTCTGAGCGCCGAGCAATTTAATGTTATTTTGGAGTAGAGCTATTGAGTCGCAATCATTGTCGATGAAGAGTACGCTTGCGGCGCCGCGTGATAAACACTCTAGGCCTAGAGCGCCTGTACCGGCGAAAGTATCTAGAACTGTGCTATCCAAGATAGGCCATTTAGTATAAATTGGAGAGTGAGACAATATGTCAAAAAGGGCAGATTTTGCTCTATCCCCTGTCGGCCTAATGGGCAAGCGTTTTAATGACTGTAGCTTTCTCCCGCGCCACTTGCCACCGACAATTTTCATTGTGAACCATATGGTAACTTTTTATCCATGCCTATAACTTCATGTAAAGTGCCGGCAGCTAGAGAGCCAAGAGAGAACTGTCCATAGCTCACTCGGATTAGACGATTTACCCGAAGGTTGATTGTTGCAAGGGCATGGCGAATTTCGCGGTTTTTACCTTCCTTGAGGGCAATCGAGAGCCAGGCATTGGCGCCCACCTGCCGATCTAGGTGTGCGTGGATTGGCCCATAGTGCACCTTGCCCACGGTAATGCCCCGCTTTAGCTCTGCTAAGGCGCTTTTTTTTACTAGTCCATACACTCTCGCCTTGTAGGTTCTGGTTAAGCCAGTACGCGGGAGCTCCATCCTTCGAGCTAATTGGCCGTCATTGGTTAGTAGTAAGAGGCCTTCGGAATTTATGTCTAGGCGGCCGATTGATATCACTCGGGGTAAGGTGGTGGGCAAGGTTTGAAAAATATTGGGGCGTCCTTGGGGATCGTTATGGGTTGTTAAAAACCCTACACGCTTGTGATAGCGCCACAAACGGGTGCCTTCTGGTTTGCCAAGAAGTTTCCCATCAACTTTAATTTTACATGAGTCGGAAACATTGGTCGCGGGGCTAGTTAATTTGGTTCCATTTACGATGACCCGGCCTTGGCTAATCCATTTTTCTGCATCTCTTCGTGAGCAGAGGCCGATCCGGGCCATTCGTTTTGCTATACGTTCCATGCCCTTACCGTCTTGGAGTGCAGGCTGAGACAAAGGCTTCGAATAGCTTC
>CACETT010000019.1 GCA_902562525.1 uncultured Alphaproteobacteria bacterium | reverse complement strand
ATAAAGACTGACCGGGTGAAAAAACTTCTAAAGGCGGGGGCAGAAACTGGGAACGATGCGATCGTGAACAGGCATCTTTTGGGGCTTGGCCAACCCAATGACATAGCTAATCTAGCATTGTTCCTAGCATCTCAAGATTCCCGCCTCATCACGGGAACAGTTGTTCCCGTTGACAGCGGAGCGAGCGCCACTTAGGAGACTAAACTATGGAGATCAATCATAAACTACCCGGCAATCAACTTCCACATTGGATCCCTTTATCGTTAAGCGGAGGGGGCTTAGCCTATTTGGCATATGCTCTGTGCACCCATGGACTGGGCTTACTGCATTGAATCCTCAAAATTTAGGGGTTCTTAGCGCTTACAATCCAAGTACTAAACTTCATGTCTATTCCACGGCTAGTCGTAAATGGCTCTAAAGCTTGCTCAACAGCCGCAATGCATTTGTTCTTTAGAGCTTGGCTTGCATTGCCAAAAGGTTCAGACATTGGACCCATTTGGCATATAAAACTTGCCGCATCATTAAGGTTTTTGCCCATATTATGCTCTATCTCAAACTTTTCGACACTTACGTCAGACCATCCGGCCCTTCCCAGTACGTCAAGGATACGGGCCTCCCGTTCCATAGCAAACTGACCTGGCGCGTCGTCCGGAGGTGCTGGCGGAATCTCAAGAAACTGACGAGCCGCTCCTGTAGGTATCCTTATCCATGGATTATCTTGCCTCGAGGCCCAGCAGACATACGCCAGACGACCACCAGGTTTTACTGCTCCTCTAATATTGCCCAACGCCGCTACTGGATCATCAAAAAACATGACACCAAATCGACTGAAGACAGCGTCAAAATAGTTTGGAATGAACTCCTGGACTTCAGCATCACCCTCTTCAAAGCTCAACACTCCCGGGGATGAGACAGCCGCCTCCGCCCTCGCCTTCTCCAACATAGGTCGGGAAAGATCAATCCCCTGGACCTCTCCCCCAGGACCAACGAGGTTTGCCAACTCGGCGCTCGTTCCCCCTGTTCCACAGCCCACGTCAAGAATACGTTCGTCTGGAGCCGCACTCAAAGCATTAAGCGCCGCTGAACCAAATGGTGAAAGCAGCAGGTCAATCCTTGGCTTCAGAGTTACCCAAAAATCCCCTTTCACCTCATTCCAAAACTGCTGCTGATCAACGTTTATTACCAAATTTCTTGCCATTTCACCGCGCCATCCAGTTGATTATATCCGTGTTTTACCCATCTTTGTGATTACAAAGGGGAGCTATCGCGTCCTCTGGAAGTAAAAAATGGGGCGAGTGAGCGGATTTGAACCGCCGGCCTCTTGATCCACAATCAAGCGCTCTAACCAACTGAGCTACACCCGCCATATTTTAGCCTGGTATTCCCCGGCCAGCTATACACCCCCCCGTACTCTTATAAAAATACTTTCTATCAACAAAGAGTAAAAAAAGCGATTTCATAGAAAAATTACCCTTGGCCCACTTTATCAAAGACGATAAGTCCATTTTTTTGCTATAAAAGGCTAGATTCATCCGAAAACCGATCGGATAACGGTACATCAATCATTAAAAATAGTTTACTGTAGAATTAGAAATTTGGACCCTTCAACTAGGACTATCTATATATGAAAAAGATCGAGGCCATAATTAAGCCGTTTAAATTAGATGAAGTGAAGGAAGCCCTTCATGAAGTCGGCTTGCAGGGAATGACCGTGACTGAAGCCAAGGGATTTGGCAGACAAAAGGGCCATACTGAGCTGTACAGGGGTGCTGAATATGTCGTGGATTTTCTTCCGAAAATTAAACTTGAAATAGTTATAGATGATAATTTAGTTGAAAGAGCTGTGGAGGCAATCCAAAAATCTGCGCACACAGGCAGAATTGGAGATGGAAAAATCTTTGTAAGTTCAGTAGAAGAGGCAATACGAATTCGGACTGAAGAAACCGGTCCTGAGGCACTGTAGCTATTCGATAGCCAAAATTGGAATTTGGAAAGAAAATCCGACGGCTGGTCATAAGGTGAAAGGAGAAACTGCCTAAATTTAGCATTGCAAAGGCGGGGTCTTTCTGGGGAAAATAGTGCAAGGCGGTTCTGGCATAGTGTTAGGACAGTAAGCAAAAACTGGAGTCAAAGTAATGGGCGACGCGGTCAAAAAAGTATTTGAAATGATAAAAGATAATGATGTTGCATTTGTGGATTTTAGATTCACTGATCCACGGGGAAAATGGCAACATACGGCTCAAACAGTCAACACGGTACAAGAAGAAGTCTTCGAAGAAGGTATAATGTTTGATGGTTCATCTATCGCTGGATGGCGTGGGATCCAAGAATCCGATATGACCCTAGTTCCTGATCCCACCACTGCCACTTTGGACCCATTTACCGCCCAACCATCTCTAGTGCTTTTTTGCGATGTTCGGGAACCCGTTTCAGGCCAATCTTATAGTAGGGACCCTAGATCAACTGCAAAGAAAGCTGAGGCATATTTGCAATCCTCTGGAGTTGGCGATACCGCCTTTTTTGGCCCTGAACCCGAATTTTTTGTCTTTGATGATGTTAGATGGGATGTTTCAATGAACAATACCTTCTACCGCATCGATTCTGATGAAGGACCGTATAACACTGGTAACGAATTGGAAGGCGGAAATCCTGGTCACCGTCCAGGGATCAAAGGCGGATATTTTCCAGTTCCACCCGTGGATACCATGACAGATTTACGAGCTGAAATGGTCAGCACCCTTATGGAGTTGGGCGTGGAAATGGAGAAGCATCATCATGAAGTTGCCCCATCCCAGAATGAGTTAGGTATAAAATTTGCTGGTTTAGTCAGGTGTGCGGACAATGTCCAATTGTATAAGTATGTCGTCCACCAGGTAGCCCATTCGTATGGGAAAACCGCGACCTTTCTGCCTAAGCCGATAATCGACGACAACGGATCAGGTATGCATGTGCATCAATCCATTTTTAAAGACGGAAAATCAAGCTTTGCGGGCAATGGCTACGCCGATTTATCAGAAACAGCCCTGTATTACATCGGAGGAATTATAAAACATGCCCAGGCGATTAACGCTTTTACAAATCCCACTACAAATAGTTATAAGCGCTTAGTCCCAGGCTTTGAGGCCCCTGTCCTTTTGGCCTACTCGGCCCGCAACCGGTCAGCCAGTTGCCGGATTCCTTTTGCCTCTAGCCCAAACGGTAAACGGGTAGAAGTCCGGTTTCCCGATGCATCTTCTAATCCCTACCTCGCGTTTACGTCCATGTTGATGGCAGGGCTAGATGGCATTCAGAACAGAATCCATCCCGGAGAAGCTATGGATAAAAACTTGTATGACCTTCCTCCCGAAGAACTGGAGGACATTCCGACAGTTTGTGCAAGTCTTCGTGAAGCCGTCGCGGCTCTCGATAAGGACCGCGAATTCCTTGTTAAAGGTGATGTGTTCACTGACGAGCAGATCTCAGCATATATTGAATTGAAGTGGGAGGAGATTTATCGGTTTGAACATACTCCTCACCCAGTCGAGTTTGATATGTATTACAGTGTCTGATTCTTAAGGAGGCGCTCCAAATCCGTGACTAAAGATCCAACTAGATTCAGGGAAATACGATCCGCCGTTATGCTTTCTAACAGGGTGGGATAAACACTGGCCTGGGAAGACGGAGGCTTGCCTACAACGATGCAAAGCAAGCCTCAGCAAGCCGTTCCCCAAGGACGAGCGTATTTTTGACAGCCTTTTAACTATTATCTAGATCTTGATACTAATCTAGTATTATTGTCTATATCTAGCCATATGGATGATTCTGCTTATTAATTTCTAGATAAAAGGCATTCACGATGAGCACGCTTTTCGACTCCCAAAAGCCCCGCCGTACAAAGGATTATACGGCCAAAGATATTGAGGTACTAGACGGGCTCGAGCCGGTCCGACGTCGCCCCGCCATGTATATTGGTGGCACCGATGATAGAGCCCTGCATCATCTGGTAGCTGAACTGTTAGATAATGCGATGGATGAAGGGGTAGCGGGTTTCGCCTCCACTATCGAAATAACTCTCCTAGAGGATGGGGGCATAAGTGTTGTCGATAATGGACGCGGTATCCCGGTGGACAAACACCCTAAACACAAAAAGAAATCAGCCTTAGAAGTAATTTTGACAACGTTACATGCTGGCGGAAAATTTTCCAATAAGGTCTACGCTACCGCTGGAGGCCTCCACGGAGTCGGATTATCAGTCGTTAATGCGTTGTCGGAAAAATTAGTGGTTGAAGTTGTTCGGGAAAAAGTATTGTGGCAACAGGAATACTGCCGAGGAGCGCCAACCGGCCCCTTAAAAAAGGTAGGAAGCACCAAAAATCGAAAGGGAACAAGTGTTACTTTTTATCCGGATGAGACAATTTTTCAGGGAAAAGCAGAATTCAACCCAACTCTTCTTTACCAAATGGCTAACTCCAAAGCTTATCTTTGTAGTGGCATAGAGATACGCTGGCGGTGCCATAAAAAATGGCTGCAAAGGGATAAGAACGTACCTTCCAAAGAAACCTTAAAATTCCCAGGAGGAATTAAGGATTACCTTCGATTAGAAACCCAAGGCACAGAAATGGTCACACCTGATGGCTTCTCTGGAGATATCCAAACAAAGCATGGCGAGAGGGTAGAATGGGCACTTTCATGGCTCCAAGACAGCAATCAACAATTTTTTAAATCTTACTGCAACACCATCCCGACGCCTGATGGCGGAAGTCATGAGAGTGGACTTAGGACCGCTTTACTCCGTGGATTAAAGTCATACGGTGATCTAGCTAAAGTAAAACGTGCCACCCAGCTTACTGCAGAGGATATTTTCTCCCATATTTGCGGAGTACTTTCAGTGTTCATATCTGAACCCCAATTTCAAGGACAGACCAAAGAAAAATTGAACACTCCGGACGCCGCTAAACTAGTTGAAGGCACCGTGAAAGACCATTTCGAACATTGGCTAACTAACGATCCCCAACTTGCAGACAGGTTGTTGGAGTTTGCATTAGAGAACATGGAGCATCGTTTGCTCAAACGCAAACAGAGAGAGGTTAAACGGCAAACTGCGACCCGCAGGCTGCGCCTTCCTGGAAAGTTGGCAGACTGTGCTCAAACTGAATCTGGTGGTACAGAAATATTCTTGGTCGAGGGTGACTCTGCTGGTGGGTCAGCTAAAGCCGCAAGAGAAAGAAAAACCCAAGCGGTTTTTGCTTTGAGAGGGAAAATACTAAATGTAGCCAGCGCTACAAAAGATAAATTGCTAGCTAATAAAGAACTTTCTGATTTGAGTCTTGCCTTAGGATGTGGCACAGGAGCGCAATATAATAGACAAAAACTTAGATATGAAAGAGTTGTAATAATGACCGATGCGGATGTAGATGGTGCTCATATTGCCGCCCTACTCATGACTTTTTTTTGGAGGGAAATGCCTCAATTAATAACTGATGGTCATCTGTTCTTGGCGCAACCGCCTCTTTATAGATTAACCCGTGGCGGCAATATTGAATATGCACGGGATGACAATCACCTCGAAGAAATTCGCAAAAGGAGTCCAAAGGGTAAGACCGAAATCAGTCGTTTTAAAGGGCTAGGAGAGATGCCTCCCAAACAACTTAAAATCACTACCATGGCTCCAGAGACCCGGACTTTGCTTCAAATAGTGGCTAGTCCACAAAAGAGATCAGTTAATAGTGCGACCGTCGAATCACTCATGGGGCGAAAACCAGAACTCAGGTTAAATTTTCTCCAAGAAAACGCTCCGATATTTGATAGATTGGACATCTAAAGCCAGGCGGTTTTGGAAGTTTAATTCATTGAAAGGTCCCCTTACTAAAAAATGCCCCTTCTCCGTTCCTCATTGACACAGGTAGCGCCTAACGGTATACGCGTGACACACTCAACAATGGAGCCACGGTGTCTCAACATTTGTTTGTCGTCCAAGATCTTTAGTTGATCAGCGATTAGTATGTCCTTCGATAATTTAGGCCTAGGAACAAATACCCTAAATGCTATCAAAGATGCAGGGTATACGACACCTACCCCTATTCAATCACAGGCAATTCCTGCAGTTTTAAATGGTACCGATGTCTTGGGCTGTGCTCAGACTGGCACTGGCAAGACGGCTTCATTCACTCTACCGATAATAGAGCGCCTTTCGAAGGGTCGCGCTCGAGCTCGCATGCCGCGATCTCTTATTCTCACACCGACCCGCGAGTTAGCCACACAGATCTCTGAAAATTTTATCACATATGGTAAATATGAGAAGCTAAGCATGGCACTTCTCATTGGGGGCGTTTCCACTGAAGAACAACAACGGAAGTTAACCAGAGGCGTAGACGTTCTTATTGCTACCCCTGGACGGCTTCTAGACCTATTCGGTCGCGGATCTCTCTTACTGAACGATGTACAATTTCTAGTTATCGATGAGGCAGATAGAATGTTGGACATGGGTTTTATTCCTGACGTAGAGAAAATTGTTGGCTGCCTTCCCAAAGAGCGACAAACAATGATGTTTTCAGCAACAATGCCAACGGAAATTCGAAAACTGACTAAGACTTTTCTAAAAAATCCAACTGAAATTACTGTTTCACCCCCAGCGACCACTGCTTCGACAGTCACAGAATGTCTTATCGAGGTTTCTCCCCGCTCTAAAAATAAAGCTCTCAGGGAACTTCTAAGAAGTGAAAATGTACTGAACGCCCTTATTTTTTGTAATAGAAAGAAAAACGTGGATGTCCTAAATCGTTCTCTTAGGAAATATGGATTTCTTAGTGCACCTCTTCATGGGGATATGGCTCAAAGCGCAAGAGAAACAACTCTACAAAACTTTAAAAATGGCACTATTAAGTTATTAGTAGCTACAGACGTTGCGGGGAGAGGGATTGACGTGGAAAGCCTTAGTCACGTCTTCAATTATGACGTACCACTTCACGCAGAAGACTATGTTCACCGAATTGGAAGAACCGGGAGAGCTGGAAAACATGGTTTTGCCTTCATGCTGGCCTGTCCGGAGGATTCGCGATATGTAGAAGCGATCACTAAACTGATAGGACATAAAATCAGCCCTGAATCCAAGCAAAAACAACAAAATTTAAATAAACCACAATCAACTAGTAAGCCAAAAAAATCTAAACCTGTTGCTGCATCTTCGTCTGGAACCCAACCAGAAAAGATTCAGCAGTCGGGAGTTGGCAGAGTAAAACGATCTGAGCCTCGCACCAAGAGAAGTAGACCGTCCTCGAATAAATTAACGGATAACGGTACACCTGATGTCAATTGGACTGGTCCAGTGCCAGCTTTCTTACGCAAAAAGACTTTAATTCCATCAAATTAAACCAAAAAAAACAGGCTTTTCCTATGTCAGACGATAGTGACACAAAACAGAACTTTGATCTTATTATAAAAGGGGGAACTGTAGCCACCTTAGAAATCATAGAAGAATGTGATATTGGTATAAAAGATGGGAAAATTTCAGCTCTCGGCACTCTTACTAGCACCAATTGCGCAAATTTAATTGATGCAAAAGGACTACATGTATTACCAGGAGTTATTGATAGTCAGGTGCATTTTCGAGAACCGGGAAATGAACATAAAGAAGATATGGAAAGTGGAAGCAGAGCGGCAATTTTAGGTGGGGTAACCACTGTTTTTGAAATGCCTAACACCGCGCCTCCAACCACAACCGAAGCTGCTTTTAACGATAAATTAGATCGGGCTAAAAACCGTTACCACTGCGATTATGGATTTTTTGTAGGAGCTTGCCCAGAAAACATTAAATCACTCCCTTTACTTGAAAAGATGCCGGGATGTTCTGGCGTAAAAATATTTATGGGTTCTTCAACAGGATCACTACTCATACCCAATGATGACTTGTTGTTACAAGTTCTGCAGTCAGGAGTCCGAAGGGCTGCAGTGCATTCTGAGGATGAGGAACGCCTGAACGCACGCATGGATATCAGAGACTCAGGAGGCGGGGTCGAACTTCATCCGATTTGGCGAGACTCGGAGACTGCCATCCGTTCTACAAAACGCCTTCTGGCTATAGCAAAATCTACTAACCGACGTGTTCATGTGCTGCATGTAACAACTCGGGAAGAAATCGATCTTCTTGCACAGGCTCAAGATTTCGCGACAGTAGAATGTACACCTCAACACCTCACTCTCGCCGCTCCAGAGTGCTATGAACGGTTAGGGACTTATGCCCAGATGAATCCCCCAATTCGGGCCAAAGAGCATCAAGAGGGACTCTGGCGTGGTATAACTGATGGAATAGTAAATGCGATCGGCTCTGATCACGCTCCTCATACCCATGAAGAGAAAGCCTTAGACTATCCCAAGACACCTTCTGGCATGCCCGGCGTACAGACCTTGCTGCCAATAATGCTAGACCACATGAATGCCGGACGCCTCACTCTGCAACGACTTATAGATTTGACAAGTGCTGGCCCTACCCGTCTTTATGGTTTAGCAAACAAAGGTTTTATCCGCACAGGATTTGATGCCGACCTGTCCCTCGTAGACCTGAAAGCAAAACGGATAATTTCCCGTGACTGGCTCGCAAGCAAATGTGACTGGAGCCCCTTTTTGGATAAAGAAGTTACTGGCTGGCCGGTTACTACTATTCTTCGAGGAAATCCAGTTGTTAGAGATTGCAAAGTAGTTGGCTCACAGACGGGAGAAGCCGTTCATTTTAACTAGAATTTTTAGGCTTGCCATGTGTAAAATTAATGGCAAATCTAGGTATTTTTATAAAATGGGAGCGCTATGGGGACCGATTCTTGTGATTAGAAAATAGAGCAACCAACCCAAGCCCCGAGTAAAATAGTAGCAATATTTGTGGAGCATTAGAAATGCCTATTTCAGCAAAAACTAAAACATCAAATAAGCAGTTGGCTCCAAAATTTGATTGGGCGGACCCTTTCTCTATTAATGAGCAATTAAACCAAGATGAACGACTTATTCGGGATACAACTAAATCATTTTCTCAAGACCGTTTAATGCCCAGAATATTACAAGCCAACCGTGAGCAAACCTTTGATCGCAGCATAATGGAAGAAATGGGCCAACTGGGAATACTGGGGCCCACTATTTCTGGATACGGATGCGCTGGCACGAGTTCCGTAGCCTACGGATTGATAGCGAGAGAAATTGAATATGTTGACTCTGCCTACAGATCCTGTCTGAGCGTGCAGTCCAGCTTGGTTATGTGGCCGATTTACTCTTATGGGACCGAAGAGCAAAAATTAAAATATCTACCACAACTCGCTTCGGGAAAGATGATAGGCTCCTTTGGTCTTACTGAACCTGATCATGGATCGGATCCTGGTAGTATGAATACTCGAGCAAAGAAAGTCGCAGATGGTTTTGTACTAAATGGTACCAAAACCTGGATAACTAATAGTCCCATAGCCGATATCATGATTATTTGGGCTAAAGACGACAGTGGCAAGATTCGAGGATTCATTGTAGAGAGGGCTTTTGAAGGTTTGAGCACTCCGAAGTTAGACGGAAAATTTTCTCTCCGTGCCTCTCCCACGGGACAGATCATACTAGAAAACGTCTTTGTCCCTGAAGCTAACATATTTCCAGATATCAGTGGCCTCAAAGGACCTTTTGGATGCCTCAATAATGCCCGTTATGGCATAGGCTGGGGCGCCCTCGGGGCCGCCGAATTTTGTTGGCATGCGGCGCGGCAATATACCTTAGACCGCAATCAATTTGGCCGACCTTTGGCGGCAAACCAATTAATTCAAAAAAAGCTAGCTGACATGCAAATGGAGATAGCCATTGCTCTACAGGCGTGCCTTCGAGTGGGAAGATTGAAGGATGAGGGTCTCGCGACGCCTGAAATGATCTCCATTATCAAACGAAATTCTGCTGGAAAGGCACTCGAAATTGCTCGAGATGCCCGAGACATGCATGGTGGCAATGGAATATCCGACGAATACCACGTTATTAGACATGTAATGAACCTCGAAGCTGTCAACACCTATGAAGGCACTCATGATGTTCATGCTCTAATTCTGGGAAGAGCTCAGACAGGGCTGCAAGCTTTTACCGGCTAATTTTCTACGGCCACGGATATTCAGGATTTCTAGGAAAATCTTACTTCGTGAATGCCTTTCTCTGAATCAGATTTATGATTGCTGAATAGTCTAAATGGCCGCTACCACCCTTTTCAAACTCAGTGTACATCTTCGATGCAAGAATCCCTAGATCAGCTTGTAAATCTACCGACTTTGCTGCCGCTTCGGCTAGCCTCAGATCTTTGGCCATCATCGCCACGGCAAAACCAGGGGAAAAAGATCGATTGGCAGCCGAAGTTTCTACTATTCCCGCTATCGGTAAATGATTACGTAATGCCCAACAATCACCTGTAGCAGAGGACATGATATCAAAAAGTACCTTAGGGTCTAATCCAAGTCGATCCGCTAATGTAAAAGACTCAGAAATTCCTATCATAGAAATGCCAAGCAACATATTATTACAAGCTTTAGCTGCCTGTCCGCTACCACTTGCACCAGCGTGCACAATATTTTTCCCCATAACTTTTAGGACCGGCATCACCTTTTCAAGGGCATTTTTTTCACCGCCCACCATAAAAGTTAACGAACCCGCTTCTGCCCCAGAGACGCCCCCGGAAACCGGTGCATCTAACATGTCCAAATTCCTGGTTTTCGCCTCATCAGCAACAGCACGGCTCATATTCACATCAATTGTTGAACAATCAATCAGAATAGTGGATTGGGAAACCTGATCCAGAATGCCTTCCTTACCAATATATACCTCAGCTACATGATCGTCGGCTGGTAACATAGTAATTATGATATTTGCTTCCTTAGAAAAGTCTTTCATAGTTGAGCTAACCCGTAGCCCCCGTTCCTGCCCTAGCAAACATGCCTGTTTAGATTTATCAAAAGCTGTGACCTCGTGACCAGAACGAGCCAAGTTAGATGCCATGGGCATTCCCATATTACCAATACCAATAAATCCAATTTTCATTGTCATCTCTCTCTAAAGAAATATTGACCACTTATAGATCAGGAAAAAGTTAAATCCCCATCAATTAAAGGCTGGAAAAACCTCTCCACTTCCTCATCCTCTATCTCATTGACCGCCGGTGGTCGCCAACTGGGCCTGAAGTCCTTATCCACAAGCATAGCCCGCACGCCCTCATAAAAGTCGTGCTCTTTCATAAATCGTAATGCAAGCCTCAGTTCCATGATCATGCAACTCTCAAAATCACGTGTCCGTCCTTCCATCAGCTGACGCAAGGTCACCTTCAGACTTCGTGGGCATTTCCGCCGCAAAGAGTCCAATACCTCCTCCGCCCACTTACTACCGGTCTGTTCCAACGCAGCAAAAATATCCTCCACAGACTTTTTAGAGAAACATTTTTTGATTACTTGTTCATATTCCGAAACAAAATCTCCTTTATCTTTTAAGGAGAATTTCTCAAGTAAATCATAGGTATACTGTGTATTTCCCTCACCCGATGGCAGTGCTCCTAACCCTACTAAAACTTCGTCGAGATTTTGTGAATGAATATAATGGCTTGCAATTCCAAGCTCCAACATATCC
The DNA here is from genome assembly GCA_902562525.1 of uncultured Alphaproteobacteria bacterium. GTDB lineage: Bacteria > Pseudomonadota > Alphaproteobacteria > UBA7887 > UBA7887. Next base: position 15,134 of record CACETT010000019.1, on the reverse strand, counting down.
CGTCCATTTAGACGAGCCCCAGTCAACCCAAGAAAGGTTCCGATTTCCGATGGAAGTCTAGAAAGAAAATAGCTTGCTCCAACATCAGGAAAATAGCCAATGCCAGTTTCAGGCATTGCAAATACCGTTCTTTCTGTCGCAACTTGAAACCTTCCATGGACTGACAATCCCACTCCGCCACCCATTGTGATTCCGTCCAAAATTGCAATCCACGGCTTTTCTAATCTATAGATATTTCTATTCAGGAGAAATTCAGTACTAAAGAACTCTCGGCAATATGCTAACTCCCCCCTTATGGCACTTTCCGCTAGGCGCTTAATGTCGCCTCCGGCACAAAACGCCTTCTCTCCTCTCCCTTCAATCACAATACCGCCAATTTTTGGATCTTTATTCCATTCATTCAACTTCTTTTGGATTTGTCCCACCATACCAAGGTTCAACGCGTTCAGAAACTTGGGTCTGTTCAATACAATTTTTCCTAAGCTCCCTACTTGGGAAAATACTACTTCACCAGAATCGTTAGACATTGAATTTGGACCGCAAAATATGCCGTGCAATAATGACACGCATTATCTCATTAGTTCCTTCAAGAATTTGATGTACTCGTAAATCTCGAAGAATTCTCTCCACCCCATATTCATGGAGATATCCATAGCCTCCATGCAATTGCAATGCCTCGTTACAAACCTTGAAAGCTACATCAGTGGCAAACCGTTTTGCCATGGCACAATAGACCGTGGCGTCCATCTGCCCTAAATCCAACTTCAACGAACCTTGGCGAATTAATAATCGTGCGGCCTCCAACTCAGTTATCATATCTGCTAATTTAAATTGGAGAGCTTGAAAACTAGCTAAGGGTGCTCCAAACTGAGTTCTTGCCTGTACGTGATCTGTAGCAGCCTCATAAGCTGTCCGGGCGCCACCGATAGAGCAAGCCCCAATGTTTAACCTACCTCCATCGAGGCCTTTCATGGCGATTTTAAAGCCATCCCCTTCGTTACCAATCAAATTGGTGACCGGAACACGGCAGTCGTCAAAAATAACTGCGGAAGTAGGTTGAGAATGCCAACCCATCTTTTTTTCTTGCTTACCAAACCCTAGCCCTTTGGTTCCTTTTTCTACGACCAGACACGAGATGCCATTCTCACCTTCTCCGGTTCGAACCATGCAGACATAGATGTCGGAGACCGATCCCCCCGATATGAAGGCCTTTGAGCCATTGATTACATAATCAGAACCATCTCGCCTAGCTTTAGTTTGAAGACTAGCGGCATCTGACCCGGCATTGGGTTCAGTCAAACAGTAGCTACTCATCAATTCCATACTACAAAGATTAGAAACCCACTGCCGCCGCTGCTTATCGTTCCCAAACTGATCAACCATCCAAGCAGCCATATTGTGGATCGAGAGGTAGGCCGCAGTGGAAGGACAGGCGGCAGCCAGTTCTTCAAAAATTATTGTCGCTTCAAGTCGTCCTAGACCTGCCCCGCCCCCATCCTCAGAGCAGTAAATTCCACCAAATCCAAGACTAGCAGCCTTCTTTAGCATTTGTGATGGAAAAGTGCATTTATCATCCCATTCAGCCGCAAATGGAGCCATCTCCCTAGAGGAAAATGAGCGAGCTAACATTTGAATTTCTGACTGCTCTTCCGTTAGTTCAAAGTCCACCGTAAATATCCCTACAACCAATCCACCGTATGGGTATATGCTCCAGAGCATTCAACGCTAATACACTGATTAAGACCTCCTATCGGGCACATGTCAACGCAGGCAACTAAAAATGAGACAGCACCTTGTCTGCAAAGGCTTTGACTCCTAGTATTCATAAAATTTAGGGGAATTCAAATGGCGGTCTTTCCAGTTAATAATGGGGTGGGGCAATTTCCCACAACTCGAATGCGTCGAAATCGGCAGACAGACTGGTCGCGGCGCTTGGTGAGCGAAAATGTCTTAACCGTTAATGATTTAATTTGGCCTATCTTTGTACAAGAAGAAGATGAGGAGATTGCAACTCCAGTGGAAAGCATGCCTGGAGTTTCGCGACTATCAATAGGAATGTTAGAGGAATCTGCTCGAGAGGCCGTAGATATGGGGATTCCAGCCATTGCGATCTTCCCCGTCATTGAGCAAAAATACAAAAATTCCAGCGGAAGCGAAGCCCTCAATCCGGATAACCTAGTCTGCCAAGCAATACGTGCTATCTCTGAACAAGATCTTAATATTGGAATTATTTGCGACGTGGCACTCGACCCTTTTACTGACCATGGTCATGACGGTATTATAAGAGATGGATATGTTGTTAATGATGAAAGTGTAGAAATATTAACACAACAGGCAATAATCCAAGCAAGAGCTGGCTGCTCAGTAATAGCCCCTTCTGACATGATGGATGGTCGTGTAGGTAAAATCAGAAGGACATTAGACGAAGAGGAGTTAACTCATACTCAAATTCTGTCCTACGCCGCAAAGTACGCCTCAGCATTTTATGGGCCATTTCGCGATGCCATAGGGTCCGGGTCAAATCTTGCCAATGGGGACAAAAAAACTTATCAGATGGATGCACTTAATACGGATGAGGCACTTCGAGAAGCAGCCCTCGATATAAATGAAGGGGCTGATATGATAATGGTCAAGCCTGGAATGCCATACTTAGATATCCTTCACCGTATTAAAAAAAGCTTTTTAATGCCGACATATGCCTATCAAGTAAGTGGTGAGTATTCCATGATAACGGCAGCGACATCCAACGGTTGGCTCGATGAGGAAGCGACAATTCTGGAGTCCATGAAATGTTTTAAGCGTGCTGGCGCGGACGGAATACTAACCTATTTTGCCCCAAAAATTGCTGAATTACTCTCGAAATAATCTTAGTTTCCCAAGAACCTTCTAGACCCAAAGGTGGTTAACAGGGTCCCCATACAAGATTGGTTTCGGCCATTAGCACAGACTTACCAAGGCCTCCACACCGAACCCATTGAAGCCACTACTAAGTGCCGAGCTATAGGCCCCCATATTGCCAAACTCTATCCAATCCCCTTCACGTATATCATTCGGAAGCTCCAATTTTCCAGGGAGCACATCATTACCATCACAAGTAGCGCCAAACACTTCATAAGATTCTATATCTTGTGATAAACGAGAGCCCGGACGAATGGCCCGGTTAGGGGGTTGAAAACCGTGGAGATGAGTTTCCAGAAAATGTCCAAAAATTCCATCATTGATATACAACTTATTTCTCTTCCGCAGACACACTCTAGCAACTACAGACATCCCTTCGGCAACCAAACTCCTGCCAGGCTCACAAAATAGTTCGACATTTTGATCCAGTGACAAAGAGCTCAAACCGGCATCTATCTCCCTCATGAAAACTTCCAACGGAGCCACGGGATCCCCTGTATAAGTAACAGGGAATCCTCCCCCTAAATTTAAACAACGTATTGGTACTTCTGAGACATTCATCACTTTTTTTACCAGCGCAAGAGCTACTCTATAAGCTTCTGGACGATAGCATTGAGAACCAACATGAAAAGAAAGTGCCGGGCTAAGGCCACGGCTGTTAATAGATTTTAAAAGTTTGCTTGCCTCCTCCGCATTAGCCCCAAATTTATTGGAAAGATCTTCCTTTGCGCCTAGCTCGGGGGTTGCCAACCGAACGTACACTACAATCTCAGGATTAGTTGGAAGCTCCTCAAAAATTTTATTTAACTCATCCGCGTGGTCTATCGAAAAGTGCCTAACACCATGATTTTGATAGGCCGAATTAATTGCCGATCGAGATTTTACTGGGTGTTGAAAGTAAAGTACCGAATCTTGATTCCACGTTTTAATGAATTCAATTTCTCCAATGGAGGCCACGTCAAAGTCATTGATCCCCCCCTGTTTCAGAGCCTCTAATATTGTAGGATCAGGATTACATTTGACTGCATAAACAACATGCCCTGAAAATAAACGCTGGAAATTCTGCACGTTTTTCTTTATTCGCCGGGGCCAAACCACTCTAATTGGCCCGTCACCATCATAGTTTGACAGAATAGAATCGATTGTTGAATGCATTTCTCCTAAGTTACGTATTAGAATAGTCATAATGGCACCACATCACTTCGCTTGGAGTTTTTTAGTAACTCTCACTTAAATTTTTTGACCAAAAGGATCTCTGAGTTGACCAATACAAATACTCCTTTACACCCTTCTGGCGACCCCGCAAAGACAGAACGAGAAGGCCCCCTAAGTGGAATTACAATCCTCGACCTAACTAGGGTATTGGCAGGCCCCTACTGCACCATGATACTAAGCGACCTTGGAGCAAGAATAATCAAGGTAGAACCCCCTGGCGGCGATGACTCCCGCGGCTACGGACCATGGCTAGATGACCAATCTGCATACTTTATGTCATTAAATAGAGGCAAAGAAAGTATCGTTCTAAACCTCAAATCTCACAAGGACAAAAAAGTATTTGATAAACTCCTGGCTAACTCGGATGTTCTGATTGAGAATTATCGTCCAAAAACTATGGATAAGCTTGGATATGGTTGGACGACCTTACATAAAAAGTACCCAACTCTCATTTACGCCGCCTGCTCGGGATTTGGACAAACTGGACCAGACTCCCGGCGACCAGCCTATGACATGGTTGTACAAGGAATCGGGGGACTCATGAGTCTCACAGGACATCCTGGTGGCCCCCCCAACCAGGGTTGGCACAGCTATTGGAGACATTACAGCTGGGCTCTTCACAGCGATAGGCATAAATGCTGCTTTATATGACCGAAGCATAACCGGAAAAGGTAAATTAGTCGATGTCTCAATGCTAGACTGCCAGTTAGCGATCTTGGAAAATGCTATTGCCCGATTCTACGCTACGGGGGAGAATCCAGGCCCATCTGCGGCTCGCCACCCTTCAATAGCCCCATTTGAATGCTACCAAAGCCTAGATGGGCACATAATCATAGCTGCTGGCAACGACTCCCTCTTTACACATTTGTGCGAGGCAATAGCTGCCCCAGAAATTTCTAACAATCCTAAGTTTACAAGTAATCGCCTTCGCATGGAAAACGTAGTCGCACTGAAGGAAGAATTAGAAGCCGTCCTAACTAAGGAGACAACTAGTTTTTGGCTCCAAAAGTTAGGCGATTCCGGAGTCCCATCGGGTCCTCTGAATACAGTTAAAGAGGCAGTACAAAATCCCCAAATTTTAGCCCGCAACATGATAGTTGATGTACTGAAGCCAGGGTCCTCAGAGGCGCTACTGAAAATAGCAGGCAATCCGATAAAATTGTCTGATTATGAGGACCCCCAAGTCAGAGGCCCAGCACCTGGACTAAATGAACACTATGATAAAATTACCAATGAACATTAAAAAAAATATATAAAATATTATAAAATAATGTTTTTTCGCTACTTATCGTACATTTCAGTAGTATTTAGCCTAGTGATTATTTGCGGGGCGACTTGGCTAAGGACCTCGCTGCCACAAACGGCTGGCACCGTGTCGCTTACGGGTGTCTCTGCCGAGGTCACTATTCGGCGCGATCTAGTGGGCATTCCACACATAGAAGCAGCGACAGAACCTGACGCATATTTTGCACTTGGCTATGCCCATGCTCAAGACCGTTTATGGCAAATGGAAATTTCTCGCAGAGCAGGTGCCGGACGCCTTTCGGAAATTTTTGGTGATCGGACCCTAAATGCTGATAAGTATCTCAGAGGTCTAGGAATCTATGAGTCTTCAGAAGAGAGCCTTTTAAGCTTTTCTAAGACTTCTCTCTCCCTCCTGCAATCATATAGTGATGGGATAAATGCTTATCTCAGCTCTCACAAAGGAGCCTGGCCACTAGAATTCATAATTCTTAATCACCAACCAGAAATATGGAAGCCTGCAGATTCTATTGCTTGTGCAAAAATGATGGCTCATCAATTAAGTGGAAACGCTGGAGATGAATTTCTCCGATATCAACTTCTAAACATCCTAAGCATGGATCAGGTAAACGACCTTTGGGGCATCCAGTCTCTTGGTAATGAGATTACGGACCAAACTCTTTTCCCAAGTCTTTTGCCGCTAATGGGGGAATTTCCAAAGCCGGGCAACCGCATTTTGGTTGGGTCGAATAACTGGGTTATTGATGGCCGATACACGATTAATAAAAGTCCTATACTGGCCAGTGATCCGCACCTTGGGCTAACCGCCCCATCCCCCTGGTACTTGGCTCATTTATCAAGTCCGACACTCGACGTGGCCGGTGGAACCCTTCCAGGAATCCCTGTAATCATAATTGGAAGAAATAAAACTATGGCATGGGGAGTTACCAATACAGGCCCCGACGTTCAAGATCTTTTTATCGAAAGAATATCCAATACTGATCCAGACTATTATGTAACCGAATCTGGCGTCGCCAAATTTCAAAAGCGAGTGGAAACCATTAAAATAAAAGAGGGGGAAGATTTTAAATATACTATTCGAACAACCCGACATGGCCCTATTATCTCTGACTTTAGCACTGGATATAATCCAATCCGTGAACCAGAAACGGCAATATCGTTTTCTTGGACTGCACTGGCCAAAAATGACACCACCCTTCAAGCAGGGTTCGATCTAGCAAGAGCTGCTTCCTGGAACGAATTCACCAGAGCTCTGTCCGGCTTTATTGCCCCGCAGCAAAATTTTATTGCAGCACATGTCAATGGAGATATTGGATTCATAGCACCTGGAAGAATCCCCATAAGACGTATGGGCACTGGATGGCTTCCATCATCTGGGTGGAGTGGAGAAGGAGATTGGATTGGGGTGATTCCTCAAGAAGCACTACCCCAAAACTTTAACCCAGAAGGGGGCATAATTGTAACGGCTAATCAAGATATCACTCCGAACGACTATCCCTATTTTTTGAGCCATGATTGGGCTACCCCTTATCGGTTTGACCGAATAAAAGAACTTCTCCGTAAGCCAGAAAATCATTCCGTAGATGGCTTTAAAAGTATTCAAATTGACATAGTTTCTCTTATGGCTCTGGATTTTAAGAAGTGGATCCTGAGAGCTCAATTTGAGCAAGATTTAAATGGAAAGCTAAAAAATTGGGATGGTTCTATGGGGACGAATGCTATAGAACCTCTACTCTTTCACACTTGGTATCGCGAACTCACTAAACTCATATACGCTGATGAGCTTGGACCTCATTTTATGAAGGCCTGGGAAAGGCGACCAAAGTTTTTGATTCATACACTCAAACATAATAAAAAATGGTGCGATAATGTGAAGACCGCTGCATTGGAAAACTGTGAGGAAATGATTCAGATTGCAGCTGATCAGGCAATAAAATGGTTAAAAGCTAATTATGGGCAAGATCCAGCAAACTGGAAGTGGAAGAATAGCCATATTGCGCATCACAAACATAGTGCTTTTTCGAACATACCAATACTTGGTGACTTATTTGACATAAAACATCCTCATAGTGGTGGCCCATATACTGTAATGCAGGCCAACACTACTTTGCGAGATGATAAGAACCCCTTTAAGGAAAATCATGGTGCAGCCTTCCGAGCAATTTTTGACTTAAGTCAGCATGACAATAGTTCGGTGATCATTAGCACTGGCCAATCAGGAAATCGGTTATCAAGACACTACGCATCTCTTAGCAGACTCTGGGTTAGTGGAGAGTATGTCCATCTGCCCCTCACTCTAAAGGAAATCGAAAAAATTACCCGCCAGAAACTGGTTCTAGTACCACTTCACTAGCACTGCATAATTTATTTTATCCTGGCCTACTTTACTAAAAATTATTCGTGATACCTGCATGCGGAATGAACCAGATGCTGCATGGAGATAAGGTGTTTCAATGCCTTGATGATCTGATTTCCCCTAAATTACGCTTAGTCAACTAGACTTAAAATAGGCGAGAGCAATGTGTAGCACTACTTAAGCCCTATTATCACGGGGTAACCTTAACGAAAACACCTAAAGACCATTTAAGCCAAACCAAACTCGAACTTAAATACCTTTTTGTGGCCTTTAGATACAAAAACTTCGTAAAACAATGCAAAATAAGGGTATAAGTACAGAATGATCCCGCAAGGTCCATTTTTCTGAATTTTATTTTTTGAGTGAAGTTAATGTAATGATTTCAGACTAATAGATGATAATATTTAATAAATACTTGCTATAGCTAAATGGAAGGTAATACCCAAATATGGCTGGTGTGATTGGTAAAGAACATTATGTTTTTTGGTGGAAGGAAAACATACGTTGGGGCGACCAAGATGCAATGGGTCACGTAAACAATGTTCAGTTTGCACGCTATATTGAGGCCAGCAGAATTCCCTTTTTGCACAGTTTGCTAGTCGGAAGTAATGGCGACTCGGCCCATTTCATCCTTGCACGTTTAGAAGTAGATTACCTAGTCGAAATGCATTTTCCTGGACATGTCCTTATTGGAACCAACGTGGCGGAAATAGGGAACACATCGGTTACGCTATCCCATGCGCTATTTAAAGATGACCTCCATACGGGAAACGGTAAGAGCATTGTGGTTCATATTAACACTAAAGACAGACGCCCCAGAGCTATATCCCAGCATTTACGTGACCAACTTCTGCAACTCAAGGGCCGAGAGAATTGATGCTATATGAAAATTTCGACCTTCAGATGTGGATCACTCTCGGCCTGGTGTTACTCACTATTGTAGGGTTTGCTACCGAACGACTACCCATAGAAGTTGTATCTGCATCCTTGATTGCTCTTTTGATGATTGTATTCCATTTTCTACCAGTCCCTGATCTTGAGGGACAGAACCAACTTAATGCGGCACGTATACTTGGGGGATTTGCAAACCCCGGTCTTATTACAGTGGTATCGCTGCTAATTGTAGGCGAAGCTATGGTTCGTACAGGAGCCTTAGAAGGCGTTGCATCGACCCTATATCGCTTGAGCGGAGGAAGCATCTTAAGGGGTCTATTTATCTCTCTGCTACCCGTAGCTGCTGTGTCTAGTGTCTTGAATAACACACCAGTGGTAATCATATTTATTCCAATAATAGGTGCTTTCGCGGAACGAATAGGGATATCAGTTAGTCGGCTACTAATTCCTTTAAGCTTTGCTTCCATCCTAGGGGGGATGACTACTTTAATAGGTTCATCTACGAACCTTCTTGTAGCTGGTGTAGTTTCAGAACTAGGTTTACCTGCTATACAATTTTTTGACTTTTTTATCCCTGGTGTAATTCTGGCCTCTCTTGGCCTTTTCTATGTCCTGTTTATTGCACCCAGAATAATTCCAGATCGCGCCCCGATGGCGTCACAACTTGCCTCCGAAGACCGTCAATTTATCGCACAAATAGAAGTACTTCCTGGCTCACCGCTAGTTGGCCAAAATTTATCTGATGGAACTCCAGAGCTACTTTCAGAGATGACGGTTCGAATGATCCAAAGGTCCGAACACGCATTCCTGCCTCCTTTGGACTGGGTAGAATTGAAAGAAGGGGATGTAATTGTAGTGGCCGCAACCCGAAAAGTGTTGATAGAAAGTATTACTACTTTACCCAGAGCCCTTCATCCGAGCCCGACACGACGGCAACTACCCTTAAGAGAAACTAATGATGAATCTCCTAATTCCCCTGACCTAGCAACTGAGGCCTGGCAAGAAGGTGATCAGGTACTTGCCGAAGCTATGGTTGCACCAGCGTCAAATATCGCCGGACGCAATCTGGAGACAATAGGATTCAGACGTGCCTATGACTGCATTGTCTTAGGAATTCAGCGAAGGTCTCAAATGATGCGTCAGCGCCTGACCGAAATTAAACTGGAGGAAGGGGATGTACTGCTTATACAGGGTCCGCCCCAAAACGTTCGGGAACTCCAAAATAGCCATGACGTCATCCTAATGGAACTTTCGCAACACCTGCTCCCCCGTTACTTTCATGCCCAACGCGCTGCCCTTATATTTGCAAGTGTCCTACTCGCCGCCGCATCTGGCCTTATTCCAATTGTTGTAGCAGCTCTAACTGGCGCAGCTGCCATGATAGTGACAGGATGCTTAGATATCCGCGATGCGCTTCGAGCAGTTGATAGCAGGATCGTTCTAACCGTTGCTGCCACTCTTGGTCTTGGAACAGCACTCCAAATCACTGGCGGTGCAGAATTTGTGGCTCTTTCTCTTATCGGAGCGCTACATGGTCTTGGGCCCGGGGCAATAATTTCAGTGTTCTTTCTAATTATAGCTCTACTTACTAATATTCTGAGCAACAATGCCTCAGCTGTCCTCTTTACACCCATCGCAATTAACATCGCAACTGCCCTAGGTACCGACCCCATCCCATTCATTTTTGCAGTCATCTTTGGAGCGAGTTGCTCGTTTGCCTCACCAATCGGCTATCAGACTAATCTAATTATAATGGCCCCTGGGCATTATCGTTTTATGGATTTTGTAAAAACCGGCACGCCTCTTATAATAATTTTATGGGTTGGTTTCTCCATTCTCTTTCCCTGGTACTATGACCTCCCGCTGACTATTGACTGAAGGATTTCCCTAGTTCCATGATTAATGTGGATCCAGACCGCTTAAAATTTTTCTATGGAACGACCCCTCAGCCATGTCCATATCTTCCTGGAAAAACGGAAACCAAGGCAATTACCGAACTTGCTGGCCAAGACCCTAGCAATTTTCACGACCTACTCAGCCAAGCAGGGTTTCGCCGAAGTCATTCCCTTGCATATAAACCCGCCTGTCCTAGCTGCACAGCATGTGTTCCCGCCAGAGTTAGGGTGTCAGATTTTAAAGCAAGCAAATCTATGCGCAGGATACTAAGGAAAAATGTTGGCCTCACAGGTTTCGAAACCGCACCCATTGCGACAGCGGAACAATTTCTACTCTTCCAGAAATACGAAAAGGCTCGCCACAGTAACGGTGAAATGGCAGGAATGAACTTTGATGACTTTAAAGCAATGGTCGAAGAATCCCCAGTACAGACCAAACTTGTGGAATATCGTACGTCAAAGGGTGAGTTACAAGGAGCAGCCTTAACAGATACTCTGTCCGACGGGATTTCCGGAGTTTATACCTTTTTCTCCCCCAATTACCCAACTCGGAGCCTCGGAACCTTTCTAATTTTATCTCAAATTTTCCGAACGCAGAAACTGGATCTCCCTTATTTTTACCTAGGATACTGGGTACAACAATCTCCAAAAATGTCTTACAAGAAAAGATTTCTTCCCATGGAAATTCTTACTGAATCAGGATGGTCTGACTATAATCCCCTAAACAACACCCGATAAGACCTTCTATCTTTCTAGTTTTGGCCCTACTCACCTTACATGCTACAATGCCCAAAGATGCCATCAACGCGTAAGGGAATCTCATGTTAAAATCCAAAGCCATAAACAGAAGGAGCTTCGTCAAAAGTGCAGCTGCGGGCGCCACCCTAGGTACGACTGCTCTAGCCTCTCCAGCGATCTCTTCTGATACTTTTAGTTGGAAAATGGTAACCACTTGGCCTAAGAACTTTCCCGGCCTTGGAACCGGTGCGCAGCGCATAGCGGATGCTATAACAAAGATGTCTAATGGGCGGCTAACCGTAAAGCTATATGCCGCAGGAGAATTAGTACCTCCGTTTGAAGCATTTGATGCGGTACGCGAGGGTAAAGCGGAGATGACCCACGATGCATCATACTATTGGGTTGCCAAACACAAGGCATTCCCATTCTTCTGTACGGTTCCTGGAGGCCTAACAGTCCAAGAGCATAATGCATGGATTTATTACGGAGGCGGACAAGAACTTTGGGACGAGCTATGTCATGGTTTTGGAATGAGGTCTTTTCTAGCCGGAGGTAGCGGGATACAAATGGGCGGTTGGTTTCAGAAAGAACTAACCTCTGCAGATGATATGAAGGGCATTAAAATGAGAATGCCTGGGTATGGCGCGGAAGTGATTAATCGAATGGGTGCAACGGCTGTGAATCTACCTGGAGGAGAAATCATGCCCGCCCTCCAATCTGGAGTGATTGATGCCACGGAGTGGGTTGGCCCCTGGAACGATTTAGCGTTTGGCTTCCATAAAGTAGCAAAGTATTACTATGGCCCTGGGTTCCACGAACCCAGTTCCGCCTTGGAGTGCCTTGTAAACCTGGAGGCCTACAACAAACTACCAGGAGACCTTCAACTAATAGTCCAACAGGCCTGCCAAGCTGAAAATGTGGGCATGCTCTCCGAGTTTACTGCACGAAATTCCGCCTCTCAAACAGTGCTTGTTGAGAAACACGGTGTTAGTATTCGCCATTTCCCTGAGGACTTAGTCAAAAAGGCTTTCTCTATTTCTGAAGAAGTCGTGGCAGAGACCCAAAATTTTGATTCGCTAACGAAACGAATCTATGAAAGTTGGTCACACTTTCGACAGGAATCTATGCAACGGGGGCCATATGCAGAACAAGGCTATATGAACAATCGTGCTTTGAAATGAGTATTACCCGTAAACAACCTTGGGCAACCATGTAGCAAGTTCTGGCAAGAGTGAAAGGATAACAAGCATAAAAAGCTGAATTAGAACAAATGGAGCAACCCCCCTATATATGTCCAGGGTCGAGACCTCCTTGGGTGCAACTCCCCTTAAGTAAAAAAGGGAAAAACCAAATGGAGGAGTAAGAAAAGATGTCTGAACATTGACAGCTACCATAATAGCAAACCACACTGGATTCACATCCATCATCAAAACAGCCGGACCCACGATTGGTATCACCACAAAACATATTTCTATAAAATCTAAGAAAAATCCCAAAAGAAACATCAAAGCCATTGTTAAAAACATGGCTGTGAAAACGCCACCCGGTAGTGATGCAAGAAAATCAGCAACCATGTCATCACCACCAAAGCCACGAAACACCAAACTAAATAGTTGCGCCCCAATCAGTATAACAAAGACCATTGCAGTCACCTGAGCGGTAGATCTCATGACCGCGCCCAAATTTTTTCTAGTCAATTGTCCCCGGGTTGCCGCCAAGATTATAGCACCCATTGCGCCCACACCTGCAGCTTCAGTTGGTGTGGCTACACCTATCAGTATGGAACCAAGAACGAGAACTATTAACGACAGGGTGGGCAACAAGACCTTTACCACCTTCCCCGTTAGCTCCGAACGCGAGATTGCGGCACGTTCGGATTCTGGGATAGGTGGCATTCTATCTGGATACAAGCTCGCATAAATAATCTGCCACACTATATATAACACAACGAGAGCCAAACCAGGAAGCAAGGCGCCAACAAATAAATCTGCAACAGATACAGGGTCGGGAGAAAAATTTCCCTGAGCAAGCTGTGCCTGTTGATAAGCTGCTGATATTTGGTCACCGAGAAGAATCAATACTATTGAGGGTGGAATAATCTGCCCCAGTGTCCCTGCGGCACATATTGAACCACAAGCAATAGTAGCTGCATACCCGCGTTTCAACATGGTGGGAAGTGATAATAATCCCATAGTAACTACGGTCGCACCAACAATGCCCGTGGAAGCAGCCAATAAGCCACCCACTAGACTTACCGCTATCCCAAGGCCCGCCCTCACTCCGCCTAGCACCAGTGCCATAGTATCCAGCAACTCTTCCGCCAATTTAGAACGTTCCAGCATAACGCCCATAAATACAAAAAGCGGAACAGCAATAAGCAAATCGTTTGTCATTATGCCATAAATTCGATTAGGCAAAGCTGCAACAAATGCGAGTTCAAAAAGATCAAAACTATTGCCCAAAAGAGCTGCTAAAAGAGCAACTCCGGAAAGTGTGAACGCCACGGGAAAACCCATCAGAAGAGCAGCACAAAGGGTAACCAGCATCCCAACAACAAACATTTCCTGTGATAATAAAAATTCCATCTACAACGTCCTAGAGTCGTGGTCTGTCGCTTTCCATCCCTGATAATTCACTAATACAGTCAATGAACGGATAATTAGAGAGCACCCCTGTAGAATCATAGAAACTGCAAAAATCCATATACATGTCTTAAGGATAAAAACCGCGTGCAACCCTCGTTCCTCAAGAGATCCTTCCCTCTCCCTCCAAGAGTTAAGAACATAATCCCAGGAGTAAATTAATATGACGGCACAAACCGGAATAAGGAAGAAAACGGTACCAAAAATATCGACCACCGCTTTTCTTCTGGCATTCATTTTAAGGTAAAAGACATCAACTCGAACGTGGCCATTGTGCAAAAGTGTAAATGCTGCACATAAAAGGAATACAAAACCATGCATGAAGCGAACTGACTCTTGCATCCAGATAAAGCCAATTGAGAACCCATATCTCAGCACAACTATAACAACGGTAACCAGAACCATAGCTAGGGTCAGAGACGCCACGGCTCGGCCAAGCCCATCATTAGCCCTGTCAATTATTCCGGCAATTTGCAACAAAAATCCCACAGAAAAATCCCCAATGTGCCAAAAAAGAATTTTAACCTGACAGTCTATACACGAGCCAGAGAAACGTTTAAAGACCTCTACTCAAGGACTCACAACAAGACTTACAAGTTAAGGCGATCAAATTCCTGGAAGAACAGCAGCTATGAATGGCTTCTTGCATTAAACTTATTAGACTTGGGAAACCCTCTCGGAGCCAATCTACCAGATTGCCCTCTCCCGCTATACCACAAATCGGTCTCAACAAAATTCCGAGTTCTATCACCCATTGCCCACGTAAACCCATCATTTTGGGAAAAAACTATTGCATCTGACAGGCCACCATCACGATACCGTTGCAAAATCACACCTCTTCCCTTGGCCAATTTGGGCACTTCTTCTAACGGAATGATAAGTAATTTGTGGTTGTCTCCAACCAAAGCTACGCTGTCTCCCTCTGCAGGAACACAAACCAAAGCCTTTGCTCCGGAGGCAACGTTCATCACTTGTTTACCAGCACGGGTCTGGGCTAATAGTTCACCTCCAGAGGCAATGAAGCCTCTTCCATCACTAGAAGCAAGTAAAAACCGAGCGTCTTCCTTATATAAAAAAAGTGCCACTAATTCATGTTCGTTGGGTACGTCTACAATCATGCGAACAGGTTCACCAAAACCTCGGCCTCTTGGAATTTTTTCGCATGGAATAGCATAGAAACGTCCATTTCCTGCAAAAGCAACTACACTATCCTTACTTTGAGCCTTGACCACA
>CACETT010000018.1 GCA_902562525.1 uncultured Alphaproteobacteria bacterium | reverse complement strand
CACTCACGAAGAATAAACTTTTCAGCTTTTGCCAACCCTCCATCTATATAGATAGCTCCAATCAAAGCCTCACATGTATCCGCAAGAATCGAGGAATTCATATGACCCCCACTTGAGTCACCTCCCCGTGACAGAGATACTCTTACGTGGCTTGCCAAATCTAAACGCCGAGCCACGCTCGCTAAGGCTTCCATCTTCACCAAATCAGCAAAACGCAAGGCTAACTCTCCCTCTGTCTCCTCCTCAAATTTTTCAAACAAATATCTTGCCACCACCAGGCCTAGCACACGATCTCCGAGAAATTCTAATCTTTGAAAGTCAATTCCGTTGTTGCCCCCCCTTCTCTTGGGTGAGGCACTAACGCTTGGATGTGTGAAGGCTCCAACAAGCAGCTCCGGCCGACGAATTTCTAACCCCAGGAGATTATTCGTCTCTTCAGCTGCTTGGAGATCCATGCTCATCCCTATTTTTTACAGTAGCTTCCCAAGCCGACCATACCGAATTGTAAAAGGCCAACCCCAAACTTCCCATATTCGTGCGGTTCCCTTTGTCGAGAAAAATAGGATCTCTGCCCGCCCCACCAAGTTTTCCTCAGGGATATAGCCGACCGAGCGAAGAACCCTGCTGTCCTGTGAATTATCTCTATTATCGCCCATGCCAAAATAATGACCATCAGGAACGACGTAGACCGGAGTGTTATCAAGACTTCCCGGTTGAGAACGAAATGGCGTAGCATCAAGCACTCGATATGTCCGACCGCCGGGCAAAGTTTCCTCATACTGCGCATATTTCACCTGGTCGCCGTGCCGATTCCTGTATTCATAATCCTCAATCCGAACCCTTTTCACCATTTCTCCATTAATATAAAGCACCCCATCCTTTACTTGAATTCTATCACGCGGAAGGCCCACAATCCGCTTTATATAATCGGTTGAATTGTCTCTTGGAAGTTTAAAAACCGCTACGTCACCCCGCTCAGGAGGATCTGGAAAAACCCTGCCGCTAAATAAGTCAAGACCGTAAGGAAACGAATACTTACTATAACCGTAAGAAGATTTGGAAACAAAAAGGTAATCACCCACCATTAACGTAGGATACATAGATCCAGAGGGAATATTGAATGGCTCATAGGCAAAGGTTCTCACAACAACTGCTATCAGCACAGCATAGAAAACCGTTCTCACCGTTTCCCAGAACGGGTCATCTCCTAACAATTTACTTATCAAAAATTTTATCACTATTCCGTATATACTTTTTAATTAATGAAACTTACTAACCACGCCCCCAAATGTAACTCCACCGCAGCACCCTATTGTGTGATACCACAACCTACAAAGTTTTTCTTAGCCAATCCATGTTTTCATCAAGTCTTATTTACTTGTCGCCAATCTTGGGTTGGCTGAAATTATAACAATGGCATAGGCTAAACCCGAATCATCCGTCAGACTAATGTCAATCTCGGGCTTAAAACCGTTTGGAACTAGCCAATTTAGGCGCTCCAAAGCCCCGCCGGACAAAACAACTGAAGGTTTCCCACCCGGCAAATTAACAACAGAGATATTTTTCCAAAACACCCCTTTTCTAAACCCTGTCCCGAGAGCTTTAGAAACTGCTTCCTTCGCCGCGAACCGCCTCGCATAACACTCACTGGAAAGCAACCTTTTACTACAACTTTGTTGCTCACCTTCCGTGAAAATCCTGTGAATAAAACGCGCTCCAAAGCGTTCGATGCTCTTGCGAATTCTTTTAGACTCGCAGATATCCTGTCCTAAACCAATTATCATAGCTCAGAATTAAAAATCATGAACCTGTCCTTTAACTGGTTCGGGCCAAATCTATAACACTTCTCATTTTTGTGACCACATCCCCCAAACCTGTAAACACCGCTTCACCTACCAAAAAATGGCCTATGTTCAGCTCCGTTATCTGACCAATTTTAGCAATTATAGCTGCTGAACCATAGTTCAACCCATGTCCAGCATGGCACTCTAGGCCATTATTAGTGGCATATCGCGAGGCCGAAACCACTCGTTTAAATTCATTTTCGCTTGCGTGACCCCTGTCGTAGGATTCACAATAATTACCAACATGCAACTCAACTGCATTGGCACCGGCATTTAAGGAAGCTTCAACCTGTTTTTCATCAGGATCCACAAAAGTTGTTACTTTTATTCCAGCTTCAGAGAGACTACCAATGACTTTGGTAAGATAAGGTAGCTGCCTTACAACATCTAGCCCGCCCTCGGTAGTTAATTCCTGGCGTTGCTCTGGCACTAAACAGATGGCGCTTGGTGGATTGGTAATAGCAATAGAAGCCATTTCCTCCGTGGCTGCCATTTCCATATTTATTGGCAAATTACTCTCGTGAATGAGCCGAGAAACATCAGCGTCTAATATATGCCGGCGGTCCTCCCTAAGATGAACAGTAATAATATCGGCCCCAGCCTCAGCGGCCACTTGAGCCGCTAAGAATGGATCAGGATGGCGGCCTCCTCGAGCATTCCGCAGCGTTCCAACGTGATCAACGTTGACTCCCAAGCGGATCGGAGAATCCATATTAGGTGCTTTTCGCTTGTTCTTTGGTTTATTCATTGACTGTCTTTTTGTTCTTCAGTCGCATCCGGTGCTCTCTGTAACGGCTAATAAACTCACGTACAACAAGAAAGACGATGAACCAGGAGATAACACCTAATACAAAGCCACCCAAAACCATAGGCAAGAAATATGGAGCCAAGATCTCGGAAAAATTGTCAAAAATATCACTCATAGAAGGAACTTGCTCCACCTGTATATCTACGCTCCGAGGTAGAAAATAATTCCCTACGCTATAGGCCAACCAACTAATTATTGGAAAGGTTAGGGGATTTAAGAAAAGTGTTCCTATAGCTGCGGCGAGTAAACTTCCTCCCATCAGCCAACTTCCTGCTACAGCAATCCCTATGTGAAGGAAATAAAATGGAGTGAATGAAACAGCCACACCCCAAGCAACACCAATCGCAACTCCACTAGGGGACCCGTCAATTCGTCGAACTCGATACGCACTATACTTTAGTGCACGTTTCCAGCCAGTGTGAGGCCACACAAAATGACGAATAACTGCCAATTTCCCAAGGCGTTCTTTTCGGCTAAATATACTCACCGCGACACCGAACAACCCAGGACACAAAAATCACTTGAAAGGCTGCTACACATCAATGACCCCCTCATGCACCAATCCGTTCCACTTGGTAAATTGCGGGATGGGCCCGAAGGGCCGCAATGATTTGGGTCAAATGTTGGACGCTCACAACCTCTACATCAATAACGAACTCAAAAAAATCTGTTGACCGGTTTGTAACCTTTAAATTAGAGATATTGCCCTCTACCCTCGCGATGACTTCTGTCAAGGCGCTTAGGCTGCCAGGGACATTATTAAGTATCGCAGATATTCTTCCAACATGACTATCCGTCTCCGCTAGGGATGAATTCCATGCAATATCTAACCATCTTTCCGGTGTACTCGAAAAACTCTCTAAAGCCTCACAATCAATGGTATGGACAGCGACACCTTTTCCCTCATTTATTAGGCCAACGATCCGATCACCTGGCAATGGACTGCAGCATCCAGCTAAATGGACAGCCATCCCCGGAATTAAACCTTTGATGGCGACTGCTTCGTCCTTCTTTTTTGCCTTAAAACGAGGTCGGCGAAATGGAATAATTATCCTGCGACCGCCGCGTCTTTTCCTGGCCGCCCTCGGAGCAACCAATGATAAAACCTCCCTTGAATCCAAACTCCCTTGACCGACTAGACTAAATAATTCACTTACATCTTTGAGTTCATTTTTTTCAACAAACGGCTGGACAACCTCTCTTGTTAGAATCTCGTTGAATTCAGCGAAAGTCTTTTTTAATATTTCCTCTCCCAGGATAGCAAACTCATTTTCCTCACGATCTCTCACGAAGCGCCGGATCCTGGTCCTGGCCTTACCAGTTGCGACGAAATGTTCCCAATTTGGATCAGGGGTTTGTCCGCTAGATCTTAGAACCTCCACCTGATCACCATTCTGCAATTGAGTTCGTAGAGGGGCTACTCTACCGTTTATCTTTACTCCCACACAGTGATCGCCTACCTCTGAATGCACCGAATAGGCAAAATCCACTGGGGTTGCTCCGTCTGGCAGTGCGATTAGATCACCCTTCGGAGTAAAACAAAATACTTGGTCACGGTACATTTCAAGTTTGGTATGTTCCAAGAACTCCTCTGGTCCAGACGCATGCTCTAGTATCTCTAGTAGCTCTCGCAACCACCGAAATCGGACATCTCCCCGCTCTAACAGAGCTCCATTATCCTCTGCTTTATAAATCCAGTGAGCTGAAACCCCATATTCTGCGATCTCGTCCATGGCAGCCGTCCGGATTTGAATCTCTATCCGACGTTTCCCAGGCCCGATGACAGTAGTATGCAAAGACCTATATCCATTTGGTTTGGGTATTGAAATATAGTCCTTAAATCTTCCTGGCACAGTGTGATAGGCTCGGTGCACCACTCCCAAGGCGCTGTAACAATCTTCCTCAGATGGCACGACAGCCCTAAATGCCATTACATCTGCAATTTGTTCGAAAGCGACCTCGCGCCGAGCCATCTTGCGCCAAATGGAATATGGGGTTTTCTCCCTTCCTCCAACCGTTGCAGTAATTCCTGATAAGCGCAGTGTCTCAACCAACTCCTCGATGACACTGGGGATTACTGCAGCATCAGTGCTCCTCAACGATTCCAATCTTCTAACTATTGAACCTCTGGCATCTGGCTGAAGTTCAGCGAAGGTCAAATCCTCCAACTCATCCTTCATTTCCTCCATTCCAATGCGTTCTGCCAATGGCGCATAGATTTCTAAAGTTTCTCGGGCAATTCTTAGACGTTTTCCCGAATTACTTATGTAATGAAGAGTCCGCATATTATGAAGTCGGTCAGCTAATTTTACGAGTAAAACACGAATATCCTCGGAAATAGCTAACAAGAGTTTACGAAAATTTTCAGCTTGCCGAACCGTAGTGTCCCTTCCTAACTCTAATTTCCCAAGCTTAGTAACACCATCAACTAACTTTGCCACACTTGGCCCAAACTTGTTTTCAATCTCCTGCAGTTCGGCAACCCCGTCTTCGACGGTATCGTGCAATAATGCGGTTATGATGGAATCCACATCCAAGCGAAGATCAGCCAAAATAACAGCAACCTCTGCGGGATGTGAGAAATAAGGAGCACCGGAGGCACGACGCTGGGTTCCGTGCCTGGCCATGGAAAAGTTGTACGCCTCACCCAGCGCAATCCGGTCTACATTTGGTTCATAAGACTTGACCTTTTCAATTAGGTCTTCATGCCTGATCATAGAAACCGATATGTTTAAAACGTCTAATTACCTAACTAACCTCGTAATATTGGAGCCAATTCCTAGATAGCTTCAACACTCATATGAATGAAGCCCAAAAAGAACCACTTGAAATTGCATCCCTGCCAACCGTTAAGAACAAGGTTACCACCATACGTTTTTTAATACTCAAGAGGGTCTTTATCTTTGGGGGATGGGGGTTTTGTCGCAGCCAACTGCGCTTTAGCCTCCTCAGGATTAATAGGTTCCTGGCTCTCTAATTCCACCTCCTCCTCTGGTTCATCCCTATGAGCATGCTTCTGGAAACCAGTGATTACACCATCCAAAAGATCGTCCGGCAAAACCTTATCTTCCGCTATCTCTCGCAGCGCCACCACAGGATTCTTGTCCCTGTCTCGCTCCACAAGCAACTCAGACCCCGCAGAAATCTGTCTCGCCCGTTGAGCAGCCAGCATGACCAGCTTGAACCGATTAGAAATTTTAGTAATACAATCTTCAACAGTTACCCGTGCCATAAGCTTTCCCTTTTTCCAAGCCCCTTATTTAGACAAGAAATTCCCCTGGCTACCTGCAATTAGCTCTCCACAGGCGCTCAGCACAACACTTGTGGCAGATTTTCTCTCAAATTTCTAGTGCTTGTGGGCTAAGTTTAACTATTTTCTGATTTCTGTGCAGATTTCCTGCCAATTCGTGGGCCGCCACGCCTGAAATTGGATGGCGCCAATATGGCAAAATTTCTGCTAGAGGAACTATGACAAAATTGCGTTTTGTAAGTTGAGGGTGCGGGAGGCTCAACTTTGGCGAGCCCTCCTGAAAACAAACCGTGTCTCCGTAGGATAAGAGATCCAAATCGAGAGTCCGCGGTCCCACCCTTTCTCGCACAGAACGCCCAAACAAGTTTTCAATACTTAGCAACGTCTCTAAAAGCTCATTTGGTTTAAGGTCAGTACTGACCAAAATAACTCCATTGATATACCATGGTTGGGCACTAACTGGCACAGGCTCGCTTAAATACCAGGAGGATTTATTCAATACAGAAATTCCAGAATCTTGGATCTTCTGAAGAGCTTTCTGACAAGTAGATAAGGGACCCTCTTGGGCGTTTAAAGGAAGGTTAGCACCTACTCCAATCAAAATACCCTCTTCTCTTTCTACTCCCATCATCTTCCTATCACAGGATCAAAGTTACTCCGATAAAGATAAAATACACCCATTTAACATTAAAGCGGTAGCTAGGATTGCCCAAAAAATAAATAACTTGGATAATAGAAATTTAAATGCACAACGAATGAAGAATGGTACCTCGGCGTAAAGTTAAGATAACAGAACCGCAAGTTAATTGCCAAAAGTGTCCAAGGCTTGCCCAGTTCCGCGCTAGCAATAAATTGGTTCAACCAAAATGGCACAATGGCGCTGTGCCAGCCTTTGGTTCGCTAGAGGCCAGGTTGTTAATAGTGGGCCTCGCTCCCGGTCTAAAGGGTGCTAACCGAACTGGCCGTCCCTTCACGGGTGATTATGCCGGTGACTTGCTTTACCCAGCCTGCCAAAAGGCGGGATTCGCATGTGGCGAGTACCAACGCTTGGAAGCCGACACTCTGGAGCTTATAGATTGCCGAATAACTAACGCTGTTCGCTGTGTGCCTCCCAAGAACAAACCAACTCTTTCTGAAATTAATGTATGTAACGAATTTCTGAGGAACGAAATTAATGCAATGAATAGCGTTAAAGTTATCCTCGCCTTGGGCCACGTAGCACATAACTCTGTATTGCGTGCACTGAATATCAAGTTGTCCCACTACAAGTTTCAACATGGCGCCTTTCATTCAATCTCAAAGCCATTTGTACTGGCAAACAGTTACCACTGCTCACGCTACAATACTAATACTGGCCGCTTAACAAAAGAAATGTTTGACGAGGTACTAATGAATGTATGTTTGACTATTGCACAATAAAAATAACTTCACCAAAGTTTGCATCTATCCTCGCGAACGAAGCAGACGAGCCCTCTGCCTGTCCCAATCTCTAGCTTTCTCACGTTGACGCTTATCTACTTGACGACGTCCACGTGCTAAACCCAACTCCACCTTTACTCTACCCCGGTCATTAAAAAAAAGACTTATAGGAACTACTGTATAACCATCCCGCTGAACCTTTCCTCTCAGCTGATCAATCTCTTTTTTATGAAGAAGAAGTTTTCGGGGACGGAGCGGTTCGTGATTAAAATGGGCAGCATCCCGATAAGCTGGGATATGCAAATTACTTAGAAAGGCCTCTCCACCCTCAAAAGACGCGTAGCAATCACCAAGACTAGCCTGACCAGATCGTAGAACCTTGACCTCCGTACCCTGCAGCACCAGACCAGCCTCAACCTTTTCCTCTATGAAATAATTGTGGTAAGCCTTCCGGTTCTGGCCAACAATTTTTCTATCTAGTTCGCCGCGCGCCATTGTTCAGAACTTTCATTCAAAAGCCCCGCCATCCCAAGAGCGCTTTGGACACGGGCCTTTGTTTCATCCTGAATATTTGTCATTGGCAACCTGAGCTCTTCAAGACACAGGCCTAAAAGGCTTGCTGCATATTTGACAGGACCAGGACTTGTTTCCGAAAATAGAGCCTCATTAAGTGGGGTCAGCTTATCATGAGTGGCCAAGGCATCACCGAGATTCCCTTTTTGCCAATCCTCATGCATTTGTGCACACAAAGAGGGCGCAACATTAGCAGTAACCGAGATGCATCCATGTCCGCCGTGCGCTAACATTGCTGGCACACAGCCATCTTCGCCGCTCAATTGACAAAAATCGTTTCCAATTAGATGTCTAACTAAACTAGGTCGCGAAGCATCACCCGTGGCATCCTTCACGCCAATAATATTAGTGATCTTAGATAAACGCGCCATAGTCTGCACAGACATATCAACCACCGAACGACCAGGAATATTATAAATAATAATGGGAATGGAAGAGTTCTCTGCTATAGCCTTAAAATGCTCAAACTGTCCCTCTGACGTTGGCTTGTTATAGTAAGGCATCACAACTAATGCCGCGTCAGCGCCTGACTTCCCAGCATGCTGGGTAAGTTCTATGGCCTCGTTGGTAGAATTGGAGCCTGTACCGGCTATAACTGGAACCCTTCCATTGGCTACCTCAATACATAATTCGGTAACACGTTGGTGTTCCGCATGGGTTAAGCTTGGAGACTCCCCAGTCGTTCCACAGGGTACAAGCCCATGGACCCCAGACTTGATTTGCCACTCAACAAAATCGCCAAAAGCTTTCTCATCCACCTGTCCATCGCGGAACGGGGTGATCAGAGCTGTATATGAGCCCTTAAACATCGACATTGTCTAATTCCTTCTAAAAACCATATCGAACAATAAACTTCACCGGGCTAACCCGCAAGACCTAGCCTAGAGCAACAGCTTCTATAACTCGACCTAAATGATACTTCAGAGTAAAATGAATGGTTTGAGTTCAGTCGAAACACAGCCAAGCTTAATGGATATGGAGGAGCCTCTAATATTTTGAGAAAATTTGTATACCTGGCTTTTTTGGTTATCGGATCTAATATTTCAGGTGTAAGCCACTGTATATCTGCTCCAACCGCTTTTCTAACACCCGACGACCGTCCAATTTTCCAGGCAGCTCTAAAATCAGCTGCTGATGGAGATTGGGAGATCGCAAAAACGACAATAGATCTGTGTAATGATTCTCTGCCAAAAGTGATCCTCGAGTGGCTCTTCTTACAGGACACGGAGGAAAGTATAGCCCCAGAACGCGTTACCAGATTTTTAAAAACCTATCCAAATTGGCCGAATGAGATAATCCTTCGACACAAGCTGGAACGAGCACTAATGTCCGGCGAGAAACCTGCAATGGCTTCACAATGGCTGGAGAACAACACACCCAAAACTTATGAGGGGAAAGTGCGTCTTATTAAAATTTTAATGGACGATAAAAACGTTTTGGGAGCCACCAAATTAATAAAAAGCATTTGGTTGAATGAAAAATTTTCTTCAGCTGAGGAGCAAAATTTTCTAAAACGATATGGAAAAATGCTCTCGGTACCAGAACATAATGAGAGATTAGACAACTTGCTCTGGCAATCAAGAACCACGGAAGCACGACGAATGCTCTACCGGGTGACTACAGAGGTCCGAAGCATTTCTATTGCCAGGATTTATCTTTTGGAAAACCATCTGGACGTAGATCTCGCTATTTCGAGGGTGCCCGAAAGCTTACGAGACCATCCCGGGTTAATCTATGAACGAGTGAAATGGAGGCGACGCGCAAACAAAAACGAGAGCGCCCGAGCGCTGTTATTTTCCCTTCCAGAGTTACTACCCCATCACGCTAAATGGTGGAAAGAAATCAACTATCAGATACGGGAAAGCTTAGATGAAGGTCTCATCTCAGATGCCTTCCGACTAGCCGTCATAGGCTCTCAACTCGAAGGCCATCCTCACATTGAGGCGTCTTGGATGGCCGGTTGGATAGCTTTAGAATTTCTAAAAGAACCAGAAACAGCTCTTTCCTACTTTAAACGTATGCTCGAACACGTTTCAATGCCAATAAGCCTCGCCCGCGCGGCCTATTGGGCCGGAAGATCTGCTACGGATTCAAACAACTACCACTTAGCTTCATATTACTTTGAAAAAGCGGCGTATCACAAAACCACTTTTTACGGTCAACTGGCAGGAAAAACATTGAACTTACAGGATTCTTCGGTTCCTAGAACCACTGGAGAGAAAAAGTCCACTAACAAAAAGTTTGAACAGTCCAGCCTGATACGGGCCGCTAAAATGTTTGGAGAAGTAGGCGACCCAGATCTAATGAAACGATTTATTCTACATGCATTGCCTACTGCACCAACTTCAACCGAAGTGAAATACCTTGCCGGGTTAGGAAACCGCTACAACTACCCCCATATAAGTATCTCAGCTGCAAAACAGGTACTCCGGGGCGGCGCTCTCCTCCTTGACGAACTGTATCCCATTCCATCTCAGAATGCTTGGGTGACGGATGAGGAAAGCAAGGTCGGGCTTGCCTTAATCTATTCGCTTACCCGTCAAGAAAGTGAAATGAACCCAAAAGCTACCTCCGCGGCCGGCGCCCTTGGCCTTATGCAATTAATGCCCGCTACTGCCAATCAAATGGCAAACAAGCTGGGCCTTACCTTTGATAAATCCAGACTTACGAATGACACTAACTATAATCTTGTGCTTGGCACAACGTATCTTTCTGGCTTAATTAAACGATACAATGGCTCGCTGACCCTAGCGCTTGCTGCGTATAATGCGGGGCCAAAGAATGTAAGAAAATGGATCCGAAGATACGGGGATCCCACCCGAAACGAAATAGATGAAGTGGACTGGATTGAGCAATTGCCCTATCCTGAAACTCGCAACTATATCCAACGAGTACTAGAGGGGAACGCCGTTTATAACGACCTCATCATGGAAAGCTCTCTATAATGAGGTTGATAACTATCTAGAGCTGCCGTCACCTAAATCTTATCAAACTAGCACGTCAAAAAATGAACGATTTAACCACTTACACTGATATTCTGGCTGCCGCGCGAACTCTTAACGGACATAGTGTTCCAACACCATTGATCAATAACAAGCTTCTCGATGATCTGATAGGAGCCCAAGTGCTCATCAAGTGTGAGAATTTGCAGATGACCGGTTCCTTTAAGTTTCGAGGGGCATTTAACAAGATTTCCCATCTATTAAATAATAGCGCCAACAAGTTATTTGTTGCATGGTCCTCTGGGAATCACGCACAGGCCGTGGCAGCTGCTAGCGCAATGAGCGATGCCAAGGCATCAATCGTGATGCCACGTGATGCCCCCGAAATTAAAATCGAGGGAACAAAGTACTTTGGAGCGGAAATTATTTTTTATGATCGTAATACCGAAGTACGAGAAGATATAGGGACCCAACTGGCCGGTGAAACAGGGGCACAAATAATTCCACCTTATGACGATGAACAGGTTATTGCGGGACAAGGCACTGTCGGCCTGGAAGCCGCCGCTCAAATGCTCGCACTCGATGTGAGCCCGGACATCGCCCTAGTACCCTGTGGTGGAGGTGGTTTAATCGCAGGTTGCGCCATAGCCCTTCGTCAACATTTCCCAAATATTATAATTCACCCCGTGGAACCAAAGGGATTTGACGATACAGGTCGCTCCCTGACACTCGGAAAACGAGTGTCTAATAGCCCGGGTGAGAGTTCTCTATGTGATTCCTTGCTAGCACCGACTCCGGGAGCTGTTACCTTTAAAATAAATTCCCAACTTCTAGGGAGTGGAAAAGTTGTTTCTGACGAGGATATTCAATTTGCGCTTATGTTTGCTATGAAACAATTAAAAATGGTGACAGAACCTGGTGGGGTAGCCGCTCTGGCCGATCTCCTCTGTAATAAAGAGACATATAAGGGAAAGAAAGTCTTAGTCATTTTATCAGGCGGGAATGTCGACCCAGCCATCCTCGAACAGGCCATCAACAGCTAACAGACTTATTCTCCTACCCGGAAAAAACTCCATTGGTTAGACTGGCCGACAACCTTTCAGGAGTATGCGCTGGTGGCGGCGGGTCTGGCCCACCGGAAAATCAACATTGACCGAGTGGACAAGTGACCGATTGTCCCATAACAACACATCGCCTACCCTCCACTCATGATCATACCGGTATTTATTTTGTGTTATATGGACGCCCAGTTGGTCCAGCAGCGCATTACTCTCCTCTGAACTGATACCCACCACAGAATCCGTACGATTAGAGTTATAGTAAATCGCTTTAGCATGAGTATCATCGTGAGTACGAACTAGAGGATGCACCACATCTAGGGTCTCCGAATTTTCTATATTGGAAAGCTTTTTTGGGCTGGCTACTGCCCGTTTTGTATCGTACTTATGTACCGCCTGTTTCCCATCCAATTTATGTTTCATCTCCATAGACAAATCTTCGTAAGCCGCTTGTGTATTGCAAAATCTTGTCTCCCCCCCACTTTCAGGAATATCCAGAGCCTGTAATAAAGTCGCTTTGGCAGGGATTTGAAAATAAGAATCATCTGTATGCCAACCCGACAGTCTTACACTTCCTAGGTCCTTTGGTTTATCTTGAGGATTTTCATAAGTACTCACAAAAATAGCTACCTCCGGGACATCTACATCTCTCTCTCGCCTTATCAATTGAAGCTGAGGGACTCCAAATAAACTCGCCAAATTAAAAAATTGAGACCGGCTAAGGGGAGGCAACCTAAAACACAGAAGATGATATTCTAAAAAGGCCTCCTGGACCGCAGCTAAATCCGATCCCCTCGCTATCTCACAAATATCAAGGTCAGTTACCTCCGCTCCTAAAGCGCTACTTAACGGTTGTATTTTTGCTTTCATGCCAAACCCAACTAACTCCCTCACAAATCTATGGGCACCACGCAAGGTCCAGAACTTTCTCGCGTAAAACGACTGGCCGATGACTCTAAACTTGAACCACTCTATCCGCAACTAAAGCCTCTATCTCTCCCTCCGAAACCCCTGCTTCCAGCAAAATTTCTCTAGAATGCTCCCCAAGACCTGGAGCCCCGATAGGATTGGTTGTATCGTCCATTGAAAACTTGGCGGCCCCCCTCGCCTGACGAATTTTTCCAACTTTGGGATGATTGTATTCGACAATGATATCGTTAGCTTTAACCTGTTCATTATCCAACATATCTTTCCTCGTCAGCACAGGCGAACAAGGCACCCTTTCTTTATCTAACCTCCCTATCCAGTGCGCTGTTGGGGCAGTAGATAGAATTCCCTGGATTAAATCCAAGCGAACGTCGATATTTCTAGCCCGCAGTCCCGGGCTTGCGAAGCGTTGGTCACGCAACCATTCCGGACGTTCCAGTGCCCGCGTCAAAGCAGCCCACTCGCGATTTGTATTTACAGCAACTGTCATGAAGCCGTCTGCAGTCTCATAAATTAAGTCAATTTTGCTAGCCCTACTCTCCGATCCACCCGGCCTATTTACGAAAGTATGTTGATTCATATCTGACGACCACATGAAAGCTATGAGTGTATCCAACATAGACAGGCGGACATGTTGACCCAGACCGGTCTGGCTTCGCGATAAAAGTGCCGCGGAAATCGCCTGAGCTGCTGTCATTGCTGTCAATTTGTCAGGCAAAATGGTTCGGATAAGCCGAGGACGTTCTTCATCTGAACCCGCTTGCACCGTAGTTAAGCCACACAGCCCTTGTATAACAGGATCGTAGGCTGGTCTTTGGGCATATGGACCGGTTTGGCCAAATCCACTAATCGAAACATACACAATATCCGGAACAATCTTTCTTGTGCTCGGTTCGGATAGGCCTAGACGCTCTGCAACTCCTGGCCGAAAGTTTTGGACAACCACATCAGTCCCAGGAATCAATTGTTTAAAAACTTCTAATCCTTGCTTGGATTTAAGGTCTATTGCAATTGAACGCTTGTTCCGGTTGTTGTTTAGAAAAGCTGCCGAGAAACCATTCACAGCCATCCCGGCGGATCTCACATGATCTCCAGCCCCTGGTCTTTCCACCTTAATAACGTTCGCTCCTTGGTCAGCCAGAGTCATGGTCGCCAAAGGGCCTGTTATGTTACTGGTCAAATCAATTATTTTAAAACCTTCAAGCGGTCCAGACATAATGTAGACACCTATGTTAGAATTAGCAAAATATGAACAAGATAAGTTAATACAGCAAAACAGCTACAATATTCGTCAATGTGCTATTACTTTTGATAATATAGAGCTTGGTCTTCCTCGCCGCATGTTGCCTCTATAGGCCCGCTTTAATATAAAAGAACCAGAAAAATGAATAAAGAAACTAGCAATGAATGATTGGCACACAGAGATAAAAAGAATTACCCAGATCCAGGAACTCGCTCACCAGCGAGGAGATGATCCGGGAGTAAAGCGACAGCACGAAAAAGGGAGATTAACGGTCAGAGAAAGGATTGCTCTGCTGCTAGATACTGAAACCTTTCAAGAAATCGGCCCTAATGCTGGCTCTGGCGAGACGGATGAACAAGGGAATCCCATCTCCTTTACTCCAGCAAATTTTGTTCTAGGATTCGGAAAAATCGATGGAAATCGCTGCGTTGTGGCGGGGGAAGATTTTACTGTCAGAGGTGGCTCTCCAAATGCCGCTGGTTTAAGAAAAAGTATTTACGCTGAGCACTTGGCCTTACAATATAAAGTGCCCCTTATCCGCCTGCACGAAGGCGGAGGCGGCAGCGTTGGAGGGACAGGAAATACAAACTCTACCGTCGGCACACCTCTATATGAGACACATCGGTTTAAGGTTGTAGCTCAGGCTATGGCGGCAGTGCCAGTTGTAACAACTGCCCTTGGTCCCGTCGCCGGTCTACCCGCTGCCAGGCTCGTAGCAGCTCATCTATCGATTATGTCGGAACCCAATGGACAAGTGCTTATTGCCGGTCCGGCCGTTGTTGAACGGGCCTTAGGCGAAAAGAAGACCAAAGAAGAATTGGGAGGCTCCCAAGTTCATACGAAAAACGGAGTAATCGATAATTCCGCAACTAGCGAAAAAGACGCCTTCAGACAGACAAGACAATTTCTAAGTTATCTGCCGCAAAACGTATGGGAACTCCCCCCGGTTAAAGCCTCTGAGGATAACCCGGAACGGTCAGAAGAAAGTCTTAGATCCATAATTCCAACCGAGCGCCGACGATTATATGATATGTACAAGGTGCTATCTGCAGTATTGGATCAAAACACCTTTTTTGAAATTGGTCCGAATTTTGGACGAGGACAAATAACGGGACTAGCTAGATTAAATGGTATACCTATTGGGGTTTGGGCTAATAATTGTCGTTACCTCGCTGGTTCCATGACCGCATCAGGTGCACGCAAGGCACGGCGATTTATCGAGTTTTGTGAAACATTTCACCTGCCCATTGTCTGTTTCGTGGACGAACCCGGTTTTATGATAGGGTCTGCTGCCGAGAAAGAGGGAACCATTCGGGACGGCACTGCCGCAGTTCTTGCAGCTGCCTGCTCTACTGTTCCCTGGGCATCGGTTGTAATTAGACGCTCCTTTGGAGTGGCCCAAGCGGCCCACTATGGCGCAGATCCTTATGTTATCGCATGGCCCTCAGCAGAAATGGGAGCGCTTCCTGTAGAAGGAGGCGTGGCCGTTGCTTATCACAAGGAAATCGCAGCTGCTGCAGATCCCGATGCCAAAAGAAAAGAACTAGAGGAACAATTGGCACGGACCCAAACCCCTATGCCAAGAGCCCAGTCTTTTTCAATGCACGACGTTGTCGATCCTGCAAAAACGAGACTAACATTATGCGACTGGCTCGAATGGGTCGAACCTACCTTGAAAAACCTGCTAGGACCGACGTCGTTTACCCTTCGTCCCTAACTAAAAGGTACTAATCGTTCTTCAAACGATAGACTTTTTCCGCGGTATCATGAAACAGAGCGGCTTTCTGGGTTCGACTCAAATGGCTCACCATTTTCTTAAAAGAATTCCACAACACACCATAGGAACAGGAAACTTTGTCCACTGGAAAATTGCTCTCGAACATACATCTGTCAGGACCAAACTGATCAATCGTATGCAAATAATAATGGTTATTGGCAGCCAGCTCGTTCGAGCTTGGAGGAACAATTCGCTTATGCCAACCAAAGCCGTTAATAGCCATATTCAGTCCACCCAACTTTGCAAAGACATTGGGGCACGCCGAAAGTTCCGTAACATCATCCTTCCATTGCTGATAAATTTCTGACCTTTTTCCTATGTAAGGGCCTATTCCCAGAGGCCCACCAAAGTGATCAAACACAATTGTTACATCTGGACATGCCTTTGCAAAAGCCGTTAACTCAGGAATCTGTGGGTGATACAACCATGCCTCAAATGATAAATTGTAGGCTGCCAAACGGCGGGCCCCCTCCCGAAACTTGGCATTGGCAAGAAGGCCCGGTTCCCGATTTACTCTAATATCGGGGCTTGGATCCCATGGAACAGAATGCCGTATTCCTCTCATGCGATCTGGTGCGACTTCCAAATGCGCCTCGAGCACCTCATCCACCTCTTTGCCCAATGTTAGATCCGCGTGACCCACAATGCCCGCACATAATTGACGAGTATCGCTAATATTCCCAGCACTTTCGTCTGCCACGCGATTAACAAACTCCGTCTCCCCGACCGGCCTTAGATGTTTAGGACCCGAATCCCGATAAAAAGCAGAGCATTCCACAAAGACCGTTGCTAAAATGTTATGGCCGGAATCTAAATCCAGAATTAGCTCCTCTGCCATGTACGGCTTATCCACGTAAGTGTTTCCCGTGTTCCATAAATGATGGTGTGGATCAATAATAGGCAATTCTGGCTCAATCGCTTCCTCTACAACCTTTTCGAGCCATTCTTCATTTATCGGCATTTAGTTTCTCCCACTTTAGCCTGCAACAATTCGGAATCTTCCTAAAATATACCAGAATATTTCAAGTGCCCCACAACAAATGATAATAATCTTTAAACTACTTACTTTTTAAAAAGCGCTATAATTAAGGCAAGGACGAAACAAATTAAGTTCAAACCGTAACAAAATAATATGAATTGAGCGTAATGCGACCTCTGCACATTAAATCGCTATTTCTTATAATCCCGCTTTGCTTAGCTACCTCTCACTCCTTAGCAACCGGCGATTCTATTTTGAATAAGCAACATGCGGAAAAAATCTTTGGAATGACAAAATCCCAATGGAATAAAAGTGTTATAGAGCTAACAGAAACAGGTGCTGTCGATAGCAGCGTCAACTCTTCGGGAACATATGTGATGCAACTCCGCTATGCCAATGACGCCTATCTCTACGTAACCCCGAAATACAACTCGAACCAGGATGCCCCTGATAATATAGCCGTGACCCTAGCAATGCCCCCTTCGATGGCCTTACTGGTTGACCGAGCCAACATTCAAAAGATAGCAGCAAAAACACAAGAAGGCATGCTTCCAGAATTCGGCGTGTCCATGACTCACCAAAGGGTAACAGGAGGAGTTGCTTTGTTCTTTGTTATTGTGGCACATTAGCCTGCAATCACTAGAACCACCAGTACCCTGGGGAAGAGGACTGTAATGGCAAAACTTAGTGTTACACTACAACCTTCTGCAATCGCGGCGTTTTTTGCTTTATTCACCCTCGTACTTTTCCCCCATTTAGGGAATGCTGCTCAGACCCTGGATCCGCTGGCTAGCACAAATTGGTTGGACCTTCAGGAAGAATACCTTGGAGAAGGGCCTGTTGAGTTTAACTCTAGCATCACCCTTTTGCTCCCTCCTGAAATAGAAAACAGCCACGAGGTTCCGTTAACGGTTGTTATTCCGCGTACCCTAGGAGACGTTCAAGAGGTAGTCATACTAGCTGAAAACAATCCCATCCAACAGGTTTTACGGCTACACTTACATCGTCCAGTGCACTCGCTCAGCCTGACAATGAGACTGGAAACCTCCACTCCGGTAAGGGCGGCAGTTTTGCTTGCTGATGGAAAATGGCTGGTAGGTTCGCAATTAGCCCACGTTCTTAGCCCTGGCGGGTGCTCAGCCCCGGGTGGCAATTCTGGCGGTGAAGTGGCCCAAGTGGGAGAAATAGCGTTCAAGCAATTTGAAAATGGTGGTATCTACAAAAACGACAGGCTCAAATTTCGCATCACACATCCCATGGACACCGGCCTTGTCACTAAGGCAAATGGTGAATCTGTTCCCGCATATTATATTGACAGGATCAGCATTCACGACGGGTCTGGTTTGCTGCTTGAGTTCGATACCCAGGCAGCCATGTCAGCTGACCCAGTAGTGACTATTGACGTTCCTGAGCTGCAACAAAATATCAGAGTTATGGCTAGCGATAGCAAGGGCCTCGAATTCGACTCAGGAGAGCTCCCCACTGCCCAATGATCTACTGCAAGTCACTAATATTTTTTTTCGTGGCAACAGTACTCTTTGGGTTATCACATTTTTCTGGTGTAGAAGCTGAAACCACTCGATACAAACTAGAGCCAGACATGATAGCCTCTGGCGTCTTCGTGTTTTGGGGCAAACAAGAATCATTTTCTAGAGAAAATGGGGCAAATATTGTCAATACAGGTTTTATTGTTGGAAGAGACGCAATTCTTGCAATCGATACTGGACCAACAAGACTGTATGCCGAGGAGATGATAGAGGCCATAAAGGCTGTCTCGCCTCTTCCCATTCGTCACGCAGTTGTCACCCATCACCACGGCGATCACGCTTTTGGCATACAAACTTTTAAGAAAAATAACATCAATATCTTAATGCACCCAAAGGCTAAAAACCTCCTGGCTGAAGAGGGAGCGGTTTTATTTGGATATTTAGAAAACCTAATAGGTTTAGACTGGACAACCGGAACCGAGGTAGATTTACCCACATCGTTGTTAGAAAAAGAACGTATGATTGACTTAGGACAGAGACCCGTCCTGATTATTCCATACGAGGGCGGTCACACACCGGGTGATTTGGTTATATATGACATTACTAGCAAAACCCTATTTGCTGGTGACCTGGTTTTTAATGGGAGAGCGGCGACTATACCCCATGCGGATATTTCAACTTGGCTTGATCACCTAGACACATTGGAAAAACAAGATTGGGAATCCCTTATCCCAGGTCATGGGCCGTTACTATCAAAGAACCAAGCTCTTGACAGCACTAGAACATATCTCGCCTTTCTCCGAGAGACTGCAGGCGCAGCTATCTCTAGGGGAACCACGTTGGCTGAAATCATGACAACTGTTATTCCAAGCCCGTTTGACCAACTTGCAACCGTGAATAGCGAATTTCTCCGCGCAATGACGACACTCTTTCGCCAATTAGAAGACGAGCAATTTAAATCATCCCCGTCTACTAAATAACTCGATCCAATATTAAGCTTGGACAAACGAGTTTGCTTTATCGCGCTCCTCGGGTTTAAGGCGATAAACAGAACTAATCGCAACGAACACAACAACATTGGCAACCAAGCCAAGTAAACCGGCGTGTAGATCAAATGGCCTTACGTCTGCAACGAGTTGGAAATAAAAGTTTACCCCAATACCAATAATGAGACCTGCAATAGCCCCCCATCGGTTAGAACGGCGCCAAAATAGAGCCCCATACACAACTGGGGCAAACTGCACAATGGAGCCGTAGGCGCCCAGAAGTAGATCGATTAATCCTTCGTTTCCAAAAATTGCCAGGTAATAGGCTGCGGTTCCCACCAGAATAACACCCACCCGCATGATCATTAATTGAGCGCGTTCCGTCAGCTTAGGCACCAACGGTACAGCCACATCTCTGCCCAATGACACTGAGGCACCATGGGTAATAGCATCTGCAGACGACATTGCCGCTGCCAAAGCTCCTGCCCCGATCAAGCCATATACCAGTCCTGACCCCCCTAATTCATGGGTAATAAGGTACGGGAGAACTTGATCAGATTTTTCAATTGCTTCTGGAGGAACAACACCTATTGCGGAAAATCCAATTAATAGAACCGGCACTAAAAACAACGCAAAAATAGGATATGCAATAACGGTTAACTTAATTCGACGCTCCGTTGTTGTGTATGATTTGGTAAACAAATGGGGCCACATCAGAAAACCTATCATTGAAACAATTATGGCGCTGGAATACGCGTTAATTGACATCGACGAACCGGTGCTACCAATAATGAAGAAATCTTCTGATTTAATACTGAGGACATTGTCAAACATTGGCCCAATACCTCCATGTAAATGGAGGACCAGGTAAACACACAGTACCCACGCAACCACAAGCATCAGAATAGCCTGCAAAACATCACTCCAGGCGGCACCTCGTACCCCGCTGGTGATTACATACATTACGACTATTCCGTATGATAAAAGCGCCCCAAACCAGAATGGAATATGGCCTTCCGTAAGTACGTTGAATACGTACGCCATTCCCTTGATTTGCAAAGTTAAGTATTGAATAAATGCCAATACGGCAACGATCCCAACAAGAACCACAAGTAATTTTGAGTCATACCGGTGTCTTAATAGATCGCCCATTGTAAAATAATTGTTCTTGGCACCAAGCCTAGCGACTTTTGGACCCACTACGTACCAAGGTAGGAGGCCTAAAGCAGCGTATGCCAAAATATAGAAGGACGCTGCGCCCTTTGAATATGCCCATCCAGGGCCACCAAGGAAGGCAAAGGCGGAAAATATAGTTCCTCCCATCAAAAACCACATAACAAACAGTCCTAAACCTCTGTCGGCCACGGCATATTCAGATACTGAGAAAAAAGATTTCCCCCGCCCAGCAGCAAGACCAAGGCCAAATGCCAAAACCAAGTAAGCTGACATTGATATAATCGCTATAACCCAGGTATCCATCTAATTAGCCTCCCTCTTCTCCTCGCTTAAAAAGAAAGCAACTAGAACAACAAACTCAACACCAATCCAAAAAATCACCCAAATCATGGAAAAGGGCATCCCTAACACGCGTGGCTCCACCCGGTTGGCCAAGCCAAATATTGGAAAAACCATAACCAAAGCAATGAAGACGGCAAAAATTATAAACCAGAGGTTGTTGCGCCCCGTTGGGCTCGTGCCTGCGACCTCAACTGGCTGTTTCATAATCTCCCCCTTTTGTCCCTTTTTGATTAACAAATTCAGTTGCTATTGATTATCAGAAATAGTCTTCCCCGATCTTCTCAAGGTGTCTCTCAACAAGACCAAACCAGCCTCAGCAAAAGCCCACATATTCGCTTCCCGCTCCGACGAATCATTTTCGATGGTCAAAACCCTCTTCACTGGACCACAAACCGCAAAGCAGCTATGACCTGGATTATCACCATAGGAATTACCACTCGGCCCAGCTGCACCAGTCTCCGACAATCCCCAAGTTGCTTTCAGGCGCAGGCACATTGTCTCAGCCAACCAAGCAGCATAAGGCTCAGACGCCGATCGAACGCCCGAGAGAGATTTACCTTCGCTAGGCAGAAAAGCTTTACGGGCTTCCCGAGTATAAACAACCCCGCCTCCCAAAAAAAAAGCAGAAGCTCCAGGCACTGCTAGCAAAGAGGCCGAGATCAAACCTCCAGAAGAAGATTCGGCCACGCAAATCGTTTGTTCCTTATCGACCAATATGGTCGCGATATCGGCCGAGATTTCAGTCAAATTATTGGCCTGCATTATATTCACCACTCCGCTCAACGAGCCCAAAGGAAAACCTAACTATCAAACATTGTAACCAATGTTATTCTAAATGTATTCCTGAGTTAGGGAAATAAGGAACTGAGGACTTCTTCACAAATGAAACTTACACTCAATAAAATATTCAAAAAACTTTCTACTTTGGCCTCTTTGCTCTATCGGTTATACCGAGCTAAACTCGGCTGAAACGAATCGCAAAAGGAATATTAGTGGTGGCAATTTATGAACTTCGAACCTACACATTACACCCGGGGAAGATTAATGAAGCAATAGACCTATACACCAACGTTGGATGGCCTGCGCTAGAACCATTCCAAAAATATCTAGTTGGTTACTTCACTGGCGATATCGGTGCCCTAAACCAGATTGTTCATTTGTGGAAATTTGCAGACGACGCTGACCGCCGAGCCATGTGGCAAGAAATTTACGCCAATGAGGGGTTCATGGCATTTGCTGCAAAATTTAGACCACTGATTAGGATTCAAGAAAATAAACTACTACTTGCCTCTCCCTGGGGACCTCATCCTTAGGGAAGCACCGATATAATCCTTTACTATAATTCCTGGAGACCAAGCACACCCCGTTCATAGAACTCAGCTATCTCTTCTTTTGAATATCCGGCCTCCTGAAGAATAAGATCATTGTCCTGTCCCAGGAACGGCGCCAACTTTTCCACACTTGCAGGGCTCCGATCAAACCGAACGGCTGGACGAGGCTGTCGCACGTCGCCCAAAACAGGATGATTATGCAATTCAATCATCTTATTTTCTTTGACCTGAGGGTCATCAAGCAAACTCCAACGATCCAAAATTGGAGCGCACGGGACGTCTTCGCTCCTCAATCTCTCCAGAATTTCATCGGTTTTCCATTTTAGCAGTTCATCTGTGATCATCTGGCGTCGTTCTGTTTGGTTTTTTGATCTATCCGCGGGGCTTTTATACCTAGGGTCACTAATAAGTTCCTCTCGGCGAAGCGCCCGACATAGACCGGCCCACTCCATATCTGATACCGCAGCCGCAGTAATATGGCCATCCTGCGTCTCGAAAACTAAATCTAAACCCATTTGAGCGCGCGCCGGATCAACCTCATGTCCGACATAGTTTAAGCCTGACATCCCCTCAGGCCACAAGTATGCAACCATCGTATCAAGCATGGACAACCGAATGTGTTGCCCTTCCCCCGTCCGCTCCCGGTGCAACAAGGCAGCGGTAATAGCCTGTGCAGCGGTAACCGAAGTTGTTTTGTCTGGAATGATTGTTCGAACCATTTTCGGCTTACCGCTATCCTTGTCTCGTTGGATGTCAGCCAGGCCTGATAATGCCTGAATAATCGGATCGTAAACCCTTTGATGAGAATACGGTCCCTTCTCACCAAAACCACTTATAGAGACAAAAATAATGTCTGGCCGTATTTCGCGGGCGACCGCCTCGCCTAAGCCCATACGCTCTATCGCTCCAGGGCGAAAGTTTTGAACCAAAACATCAGTGTTGGCCAATAACCTCTTAACTGCAACAACACCCTCTTCCGATTTTAAATTAATCGATAGAGACCGTTTGCTCCGATTACATGAAAGAAATCCGTTAGGCATACCGCGATGTTTAACACCAGCCTTTCGCATATACTCCCCGTCAATAGGTTCAATCTTAATAACATCCGCACCTTGATCGCCTAACATCATCGTTGCGACAGGGCCAGACACCATGGTAGTCAAATCTAACACTCTAAATCCCGTTAATGGACCGTTCATTAAAAAACCCTTTCAACCCCAACCACTATTTACTTGATCTCAACATAGTTGCTGGTATTCCATTTGGATATGTAATTTTCAACGCTTTCTGATAACCTTCACGGTCATGGGCGAGTGCTCTATAGGTCTCCATCTTAGGTGGAATTTGGAGCTGGTAAGCGACCGCCCAATCTAAGCACGATGTCAAGAGAATATCGGCAATGGAGAAACTAGATCCCATAATATAAGGGCCGTCGCCAGTCATTTTCTCGGCCGCTGCATTAATTTGCTTAGTAAAATACTCCTCCGCCGAGGCAACAGCCTCCGGAGCTTCCCCATAAACTTCTCGCAAGCTGTCGTGCCTCCTAATTAAGTATAGTGAATGGGCATCTAACTCGGTCATGACAAAAAAGCACCATTGACTTATAATCGCTTTTAATTCGGGGGTCTTACCGCCACAGAACCCCTCAGGCAAAGGAAATTTATCAGCCATGTACATAATTATTGCCGCACTTTCGGATATGATGGTTTCGCCATACTTAAAAACTGGAATTTTTTGGACAGGATTTAAAGTGGAAAAGTCCGCGGTAAGTGTTTCACCGGATCTCGATGTGATTGGAATAATTTGATAGTCTAAGCTGAGTTCCTCAGCCATCCAGTACACTCGCATACATCGGCCTGACTCCACACCCCAAACCATGATTTTATATTCATTATCTCCGCTCATTGGTTACAGCGCTTTCCTTTTTTCTGAATGTTCATTTTAGCGGCACCGCCATCACGTGTTCCTTGTAGGCAGGCCGAGCACACAAAGCCTTAAACCAGTCTTCTAAATTATCATTAGGTGCTCTCTCTTTTTCTGAGACCAGAGAAAACCAGCGCCAGGCCAGTGCTCCAATAGAAACCTCTGCTAAAGACAGATGTTCCCCGGCAACCCAGCTCCTGCCCTCTAAACGTTGAGAAACAATTTGCCATAACCTCTCCGCTTTTTGTACGGCCTCATCGATCTCGCTTTTGGGGAATTTATCAGGGGCTCGAGCCCTTCCCCAAAAAATAGTGGTCATGGGTGATAACAATGTCGTCTGTTGCCAATCCATCCAGCGCTCCACTTCGGTTCTCATTTCAACACTCTCTGGATAAAAATCTGCCCCACCATACTTTCTGGCCAAATGTCTTAAAATAACGTTGCTCTCCCATATTACAAAACCATCATCTTCGATGGTCGGAATAACCGCGTTGGGATTACGAGCCAGCATATCTGCGTCGCGAACACGGCCAAACTCAAGCCCAGCATCCTCCCTCTTAAACTCTAACCCAATCTCTCCACAAAACCATAGAACCTTCTGTACATTATGAGAATTATTTCTTCCCCATATTTGAATCATACCCTAAACCCCGCAGCCAAAATTATATTTTACCACTATACTGGTTGTTAGCGACCTGGAAGACTTTAAAGAGATTAACAAGTCCCACCGTAATGAAGATGTATTCCCTCATCCCTACTTGAAATGACAGCGATAGTCACATAATCAAGGGAAATATGCACTGGATTACTCGTCACTAGGGAAGGAAATTATAA
Organism: uncultured Alphaproteobacteria bacterium; assembly: GCA_902562525.1. GTDB lineage: Bacteria > Pseudomonadota > Alphaproteobacteria > UBA7887 > UBA7887. The sequence goes on along the minus strand of CACETT010000018.1, from coordinate 3,006 downwards.
TGCATTTCGGTATAATGATGTTCGTTACCGATTACTCAATGTCTTCCGCCGAGCTTGCGATAGCTGCGGAAGAGCGTGGGTTTGAGTCTATGTGGATCCCGGAGCACTCCCATATACCAACCTCACGAATATCCCCCTTTCCCGGGGGAGGCGAACTGCCCCAACCTTACTACGACGTAATGGATCCATTTATAGCCCTTGGTGCCGCTGCCTCGGTTACATCCAAAATTCGTTTAGCGACAGGGATTTGTTTAGTAATTCAGCGAGATCCCATCCAGACAGCTAAAGAAGTATCCACTCTGGATCAAATCTCTGGGGGACGCATGATTTTCGGAGTTGGCGCGGGCTGGAACTTAGAGGAAATGTCTGACCATGGGACCGACCCAAACACCCGAGGCCACCTCATGAATGAGAGGATTGAGGCGATGAAAGTGATTTGGGAGAATGATAAGGCCGAGTATCACGGAAAATTTGTGAATTTTGACGAAATGATCACCCGACCTAAGCCTGTACAGAAACCACACCCTCCTATTGTGGTTGGCGGAGGCTTTCCGCATGGCGCAAGGCGTGCGATCGCTCTTGGTGACGAATGGATGCCAGTAGGAGGGCGGGATGGCGATGTTATTGAATTAAGATCCCGAGTTCGGCAAATGGCCGCCGAATCCGGGCGTGAACCAGATAGCCTTGGGGTCAGCGTGTATGGAAGCCCAACGGACCTGGATCAAAGCAAACGGTTCGCCGATAATGGAATAACACGATCCGTGTTCCGGCTACCTTCCAAGAAGGCCGATGAAATATTACCAATACTTGATAAAGCGACAAACATCATGCGAGACGTAAATGGATAATTCACCCTTTTTATCTATCCGTTAAAACTTTGTATTTCGAACTAAAGTTTCGCGATTCAGAAAAATAATAAGACAAGCAAACGAGGCTTAAGAGACTTATGAAGTGCAGGTTTAATCGCAAATTAGACAATTTTATAAAATGCATTGCTCCTCCATTTCCGGGAATATGGTATTCTCGGTATAGGGGTGTGCCTCGGCTACTTCTTCATCGAGCTCGACACCTAACCCAGGGGCAGTCGGAGGAATAATAAAGCCAGAATCCCATTGGATTGGTTTCTTTAAGATTTCGGCGTGAAAGTTATCAAAACGCTCAATACTTTCCTGTATCAAGAAATTGGGTGAGCAGGCAGAAATTTGTATGTTTGCCGCTGCCTCTACGGGCCCACAATACAAATGAGGCGCGATTTGGACGTAGTGAGCCTCCGCCATACCGGCTATTTTCTTTGCTTCAAGTATGCCTCCTACTCTTCCCAATGCTGGTTGTATGATAGAAGCTGCCTGCTTTGAAAACAAAGCGGCAAATTCATATTTTGTCGCTAGCCGCTCGCCTGTAGCCACCGGGATCTTGGTTGCACGAGCAACCCTCGCCATTTCATCCATATTCTCTGGTGGTACTGGTTCCTCAAACCACAAAGGATGATATGGCTCCAGACGTTCGGCCAAGCGAATAGCCCCAGCAGCATTTGGTTGGCCGTGTGTTCCAATGAGCAAATCACACTGATCCCCAACAGCCTCCCGAATATTTTTTACCACCAACTCCGCATTGTTTAATGCTCTGAGAGAGAGTTGCCTGGGATCGAACGCCGACATAGGCATGATTGGGTCAAATTTTACAGCAGTAAAACCCTGTGCCACGTACTTCTCCGCACGTTTGGGGGCCTTAATCGCATCGCCAAAGACATTGCCTATTTCGATGGGATCTATCTCATCCGTGCCGGCGCTTCCAAAGTCGTCCGCCTCTGGATAAATGTATGTATAAGATCGCAATTTTTCATGGACCCGGCCGCCTAACAAATTGTAGATAGGCTGGTTTAGTGACTTACCAATTATGTCCCAACAGGCTGTCTCAACTGCACTTAGTACTCCCATAAGAGCAAAGTCAGGATGTTGAGCATATGCTCTAGAATAGACAATGCGCCATAGCCGCTCGATTTGAAATGGATCCGCCCCGATCACGTGCTGTTCGACCACATCAGTGATCATTTGCTCAATTACTTTTGGGTTGAAGGGCACCCCATATGCCTCACCTATCCCTTCTATTCCATCATCTGTAATGAGCTTTACAAAAACAAAATAGGGACCACCTCGATGTGGGGGTGGATTTCCAACAACAAAAGTTTTTAAATCCTTTATCTTCACAACTCTCTCCCATCCTAAAACATCATCGATAAAACACCAACAACCTATCTTTTTAAACCCTCAAGGGGCCGATGCATGTAGCCACATGTCAAAGACCAAAACTAGATTTTATTTTTCTTACTCCCGTTCCATTACTATAGTACAAATACAAGTAAGATCCACTATCCTCAACCTCGTAAGGATTTTTCGTCCAATGACCACAGAAGTAAACCGCCAAATATTGCTTGTTGCTCGTCCTGCAGGAGAGCCTAAGGAAAGCGACTTTGACCTTGTCGAAAAGGCTATTCCTGTTCCAGGCCCTAATGAAGTTCTATGCCGAACGATTTATCTGTCGCTAGACCCCTACATGCGGGGAAGAATGAATGACGTCAAAACGTATGCCGAACCAGTACCCCTCGGAGGCATCATGGAAGGCGGCACCGTGAGCCGAGTCCTTGAGTCTAATTACAGCGGACTAAACCCCGGTGATATTGTGGTAGCTCGGACAGGATGGCAGGATTACGCCGTTGTCCCAGGACCAGATTTGCGAAAAGTAGATCCTACACTTGCCCCTATCTCAACAGCTGTTGGCGTCCTCGGCATGCCGGGTATGACCGCTTATACAGGCTTGCTAAACATTGGAAAACCTCAAGCTGGAGAAACCTTGGTCGTGGCAGCTGCTTCCGGAGCAGTCGGGTCAATTGTTGGCCAAATTGCAAAAATAATGGGCTGTAAAGCTGTGGGCATTGCGGGCTCCAGCGAGAAATGCGCTTATGTCATTAATGAATTAGGATTTGATGCCTGTTTAAATCACCAAGAT
>CACETT010000017.1 GCA_902562525.1 uncultured Alphaproteobacteria bacterium | reverse complement strand
CCGGGACGCTGGGGTTCCAGGAAGAACTGCTACACACTTTACATAGCCAGCCTCCATAGTCATCTCTATGCCAATGCCAGTGAATTCGCCACGGGTCCGGGATTGGATCAGATCAAAATCTCGCGAAGTCAGATAATCAGAGTGCGGATCCAGACTCCTAAGCATATGTTTAAGAGCCTTATCAACACGCTTGGGGATATTTTTATGAGGATGCATCAAATCTGGCCTAGGGGCAACACCATCTACAAAATCATCTATAAGATGGTCTGCCGACAAAGAACTTATATAATTTTGCCTAGTGACCTGAAAGACTTCAGCAAACAAATTAAGTTGTTCAGCGATTAACTCTATATCGTCCGGGTGGTCAGATAGGGATGCAAGAGAAGACCGAACCTCCGCCAGCCGAGGAAGACTCTGTTCAAGTCCATCAAAATCTAAGTTCTTGCCAAGGCCACCTAGCCGTTTATTAGAATGGGGCGCAACACACGAAGATAACAACAAAATGCCAACGCAAGACATCACGCACACTCGGGCCAAAGCAATTCTTTCAGAAACCCCTCGCTCCCTGCGCCAAGTTATCAACTTTATCTCTCCTCCCAGACACCAGTCTCAGCCATGCTTTTCAGATACGTCTGAAAATACCCTCGGAGGATGAACGCTCCAATTTCAAAATTATGGCCCTTGGAAAATTGGAAGCTAGCCTTTGATCCGAATTTCCCTGATCAACCCTCGCAACGCCTCCACATCCACTGCTCCAGGGATAATTTGATCCCCTACTACAAAGGTTGGTGTACCATTTATATTAAGTGAACGTGCCAATTCTCTGTTGGACTCTAGTTGAGAAATTATACTCTCAGCTTCCATATCTTTCTTAAGTTTCACAACATCCAATCCAACCTGAACGGCCACCTCTAACACCACCTTTTCCGAGATTTGCCCCCGAATCTCCATGAGACTGTTGTGAAACTCAAAATAACGCCCTTGAACCCGGGCCGCGAGCGCTGCTTTAGCCGCATATTCTGAACCTTCACTCAAAATTGGAAACTCCTTTAGTACGAGGCGGACCCCAAGGTCCTCCGCGAGCAACTGACGGATGGTAGTCAAAACCGTTTTACAATAGCCGCAGTTGTAATCAAAAAATTCGACCAGAGTAATATCGCCGTCTGGATTTCCCACAAAAGGAGTTTCAGGATCGCGTTCTAAATCGACCTTACGAGCCTTTAGATTACTGGCTCCCTGTTCAATTCTCTCGCTCTCCTGGCGCTCCCTGTAATTTTGCACAGACTCCAAAATAACTTCAGGATGCGATATTAAATATTCCTCAATAAGCCGCTCTATTTGACTCTTTTGGGAACTCGAAAAGCTTTCTTCTGCACTAACCACTCCAGGACTTCCTAAGCAAAAACCCCCTACACAAAGCCATATAGTTAACTGTCTTCTATCCACCTATCACCTCCACAGCCTGGCACTTAAAAACTCAACTCACGCACGTAACCCTACCTCAGCACTTGATGAATAACACCCAAAACTTAATAGTAGAAAAGACTATCTTTCTATATACCGACGGGCAAGTTGTTCGACATCATTAGATCGAAGCCACCGTGGGGAATTAGGATCAAACCCTCGCATGGCGCGAGCTGCATACAACAAAGCATCCTTCGGACGGCCTTCCAGAATTGCCTGCTCCGCCGACGCCAAAGAGGAGTCAGCCATTCTGCCGACCCGCCCATATCCTATCGATAGGAGCCACCAACCTACGTTATTTGCAGGTTCATAAATAACCACTTTTTCCAAAGACCCTATGGCTTTGCGCACAAGTTCCTGGTCCCCTATTTCAATTTCTAACCGGGCCAAAGCGCACATCAACAAGCTATCTTCTGGCAAAAGCTCATTCGCTATCTCATAACTTGGCCAGGCCTGGCGCAATTGGCCGCTCTCAAAAAAAATCTGACCTCGCAACTCATGGAAATATGGATTCTCAGGCTCCTCTAATAATAACTTCTCAAGCTCATGTAATGCCAATTCAATCTCTGAATCCCTATAGTAACCAATAGCTCGGGCATAACGAGCTGCCACTGATTTATCTTCAGGGGGATACAGCTGGAGTGTTTTCTCAATAGGTCGGAGAAACCCCACCAACTTAGCTCTGATGCGGGCGTGTTGATTAAGAAGAAGCTCAGAAATCTGGTTATTAGAAACCTCGGATACTGCAATGTGGTTCTCAACGAAGCTAATTCTTCCACGGGTGAGCGGATGTGTCCTCAAATATGGATCCTGCCGGTCGGGGCTTAGCAAATCTTGATTTGCAAATTTCTGCAGAAACTTAAGAAGACCTTTAGCCGAAATCTGGTTTGCTTCTAATAATTTTAACGCCGCCTGATCAGCTGCAGTTTCTTGGGTCCGACTGAAAGCAAGAAAATGTCGGAGACCAACGGCTCCACCTCCGGATATCAGAGCTCCAGCTGCCTCTCCAGAACTGCTTGACCCTGTAACCGCCCCCACCGCAGCAGCACCAATGCCCAATATCGTATGCAACAATGCAACCGTTTTGGCCTGCTGAGACGCCTCGTCCGATCGTGCTAAATGGCCGCCCGAAATATGCCCTATCTCATGTGCAACCACGCCTATCACCTGGAGGGGGTCCTCGGTCGCCATAAGCAGACCGGAGTTCAAGAAGATGTTTTGGCCTCCCGCCACAAAGGCATTGAGTCTCATATCATTGACTAGACGAATACTTACAGCATCGGGGTCCAGGTCCGCAGACGCCAAGAGCGGGTCCGCCCAAGCTCGAAGGATTGTCTCAATCTCCGAATCGCGCAGCACTGATAGGGACTGGGCCGAAAGATCCTTTGTGAAGCCACTTGAAAATATGGAAATCAACAGAAATACGGCAGTGTGTATCCACAACTTCACTTCTTCGCCTCCATACGGTAACCCATCCTATAATGATAAGGCTCACAATCTAGCAAACCTTAGAGATACTTATAAGCCTTGGAATCAGGCTTTCTCCCAGTTACATTGCCCTAACGTAAGACTGCCGCGGTGCCACAAAATTCCTAGAAACTCTTTTTGTATTAGTGGACGGAATGGCACACCTTTCAACCTAAAGGTACTGAACCAGTTATATTATGGATAATCAAATTCTGAAGGTAGCAACCAGAAGCAATATCTCGCCATTTTTTGCAATGGAAGTCATGAGAGATGCTAATGAACGGCAAGCTGCCGGCGAAGATATTCTTCATCTAGAAGTAGGCGAACCATGTTTCGGGGCCCCAAAGGAAGTGATCACTAGCGCACAACACCTGTTAAACCAGGGCCATTTGGGCTACACAGAGGCACTAGGGCTGCCTGCCTTCAGGCAAGCCATCTCCGCGCATTACAAGTCTAACTATGGAGTTGGAATTTCTGCTGACCGCGTCGTGGCGACCTTCGGAGCATCTGGAGCCTTCCTACTGGCATTTCTTGCATCCTTTGATGTTGGTGACAGAGTGGCAATTATTGAGCCAGGTTACCCAGCATATCGCAATATACTGCAAGCTCTTGGCATTGAGGTTGTCCCTATTAGGCCTGCTCCCAGCAGTAAATTCCATAAAGTTATAGAGCTTCTGCAGCAAGACTATCCGCTTCAAGGTCTCATTATAGCCAGTCCTGCAAACCCAACAGGCACTATGCTGACAGCTGACGAGTTATCCACATTAATCTCTTGGTGCAACACTCACCAAGTGCGCCTGATTTCCGATGAAATCTACCATGGTATTAATTACGATAGAGCCCCAACTACTGCTCTTGGATACGACGAAAATGTTATAGTCATCAATAGTTTTTCAAAATATTATGCAATGACTGGGTGGCGTATAGGCTGGATGGTAGCCCCCCATGCCCTCATTCCAGCAATAGAGAAAGTAACGCAAAATTTCTTTGTCTCCCCGTCTGCCCTATCGCAAGAAGCTGCCATTGTAGCGCTCGGTTGTCGTGCTGAATTAGATACATATGTGCAGGCATATGGAAAAAACCGGATTGCGCTTATGAAAACCCTACCAGACCTTGGATTTATCAATCTCCATCCCGCACATGGAGCATTTTATCTATATGCGGATGCATCAAATCTCACAAACGATACAACAAAACTGTGTAAACAAATGCTTAAAGACATAGGTGTTGCCATCACTCCTGGCATCGATTTTGATCCACGAGATGGGCATAAGCACATACGAATCTCGTTTGCGGGCCGGGAGCAAACCATAAACGAAGCATGCGTCCGCCTCAAAAAATGGAAGGGTTAAAGAAGTAATTCTAGAAAAAACTTAATTATAAATCTTGCCTCTACTAGGAGCCTGTTACTCTCTGCCACCAACCTTTTCGTCGCTTGGTATTTGATGCTACCTCCACACCCTCTCTGCTTCCCCCTGCCTGCTCAGGCAACGGATCCACACGAGCTTCTTCTTTCGTGTCCTTTATTGATTTAGAACTACCAGATTTTGTGACGGAGCGACTGTGCGTTTTCCGAGCTCTAACAGGTCCTTTCGAAGGAGCAGAAGACACTTCTGCCGGATCTCCCATTTCACCTGAACTTGAATCGGTGACCGACCCGATCTTGTGAGTCTCTGCATTCCCTGACCTTGAAGAACCTTTACTAACCTCTTCCCTAGCCTCAGAAGAGTTTTGGCGTCTTGCCCTCCCCTTTCTTTCAGTTCTTGAGGAGCTTGCACCCTCTTTCGTCGGGCCTGACCTTCCTCGACTTGTGCGCCGCCTTTTGCCGGAAGCAGACTTAGGGCCTAAGTCTGCGACGTCACTGGATCGCTTCCCAGGAGCCGTCTCTCCAGCGTCTTCTTGCAAAGTCTTCGATGACGGGACAAGAGGGCCTTGACTTGCTCCTATCTTTGACACGGGACCCGAGGGGGGATTCTGCGTCTCCTTTTCCGACAACCCGACAGCACTGGCCTCCCCTGCAGACCCTTCTTGATCGACGCGAGCTGCTCCCGGAGACCGCTCACTAGAGCTCCGCTTCCGACCTCCGCGCCTTCCTCTGCGCCGTGGACGGCCCCGCCCTGTGCCAGCCCTTTCATTTTGCTCGGATTGCTCCTCACTAATAGCGGCCGCCGAACTCACAGTCGAGCTTCTCTGCGGAACGTTAACAGTCGCCTGTTGGCCTTTTGGCCTCCCTTTTTTAGAATTACTAGGCCTTCCTCTCGGCTCGGACCTACTTTCTGAATTCAGAACAGGAGATGTTTGCAGCGCTTCGGCACCCCCCTCTGATTCAATGGGAGCAATAATAACGCCAGCCGGCTCCTCCGCATTTTGCTCCGTCACAACAACTCGCATCTCATATTCTGCCTCTAACTCAGACAAACTCTGCCTCTTGCTATTCAGAAGATACATGGCTGCGTTCCTGGGCATAGTAACTTCAACAGGGGCCTTATTTCCCTTTAAGCCCTCCTCCTCCAGTTCACGCAGTGCCTGCATTACAAGAGACTCGGTAGAACGGTTGCGGCCACTTCCGCCGCAATGAAAACACATCACAGAGCTAACTTCCAATAAGCTAGGACGAAGTCTCTGCCTCGAGAACTCCAACAAGCCAAACACACTTATCCTGCCCACCTGAATCCTAGCCCTGTCAGTCGAAAGCGCCTCCCTCAACTTCCTCTCAACGGCTCTATTATTCCGAGCCTCGGTCATATCAATAAAATCCACGACTACTAAACCGGCCAGATCGCGCAGCTTCATTTGTCGAGCAATGGCCTCAGACGCCTCCATATTAGTTTTAAGGGCAGTCTCTTCAATACTGCGCTCTTTAGTAGCGCTTCCAGAATTGACATCTACCGCAACTAAGGCCTCCGTTGGGTTGATCACCAGGTAACCACCAGATGGGAGACCCACCACAGGCTCATGCATGTGCTCCAACTGTTCTTCAATCCTGTACTTCCTAAACAGGCTCTGTTTTTCCTTGTAAGGTTGCACCAACTTAGCCCTGCTGGGCATCATTGTCCGCATGAAGCCTTTTGCTATTCTATACCCCTCATCACCTTGAACTAGAATACCTTCAAAGCCGGGTCTGTAGAGATCCCTTATTGATCGCTTAATCAGGTTTGCTTCTTCGTAAATCAGATGCGGCGCTAGGGACTTTAGAGTCGAGTCACGAATGATTTCCCATAGCCTAAGCAAATAATCTAAGTCACGTTTTATCTCTGCCCTATTTCTCTCCTGACCCGCAGTTCGGATTATTACAGCCATCCCTTTTGGCACTTCCAACTCATTAACTATCGAGCGCAAGCGGCGGCGGTCATCACCAGAATCAATTTTCCTACTTACACCACCGCCTTTGAGAGTATTAGGCATTAAAACACAATATCTCCCTGGCAAGGAAATATAAGTGGTAACGGCGGCCCCCTTTGTTCCGCGCTCTTCCTTGCTTACCTGTATCAATAAAACTTGACGACGCTTGATCACTTCCTGAATTCGGTAGGACCTACGTCCTCTCTCACTCCTTTTTGCCTCACCTTGACGATCGTCTGATTCATCACCAACATCAGATTCATTTGCAGAGTCCAACGCAGCATCGCTGGCCGCGTCCTCTGTTTGCGGTGAGGCCGTGCCAGAGCCAACCGATTTTCTGTCATCGATCGGTATCTGAAAATAATCTGGATGAATTTCGTTAAAGGCAAGAAAGCCTTGCCGGTTACCTCCATAATCCACAAAAGCTGCCTGGAGGGAAGGTTCCACCCTTGAGACCCTAGCTAGATATACATTACCCTTATTCTGAGTTTTGATAGAAGTCTCAAAATCAAATTCCTCTAGCCGTTCATCACCCACAACCGCCACTCGAGTCTCCTCGGCGTGGCTTGCATCAATAAGCATTTTTGTCGCCATTGGCGTACAATCCTTTCAATCCGCGCGCGCATCTCCAACATGAATCTTGCGCGCAGCGTTATCAATAAACGTAGTATTTGGGTACAGCGCCAACGTGCGAAAAAACCAAAGGGCTCATATGGCGCCCCTTCCGTGAAAGTCGCACGGGCAGCAGTTGCCCTCTTAAAAAATTGAGTTCGATGGTCAACCAGTTTCTTGGACCTTTCCTTAACCAATAAAGCCACCTTTTATCCAGAGACACAGCGATCGACCACTAAGACCTTAAGGACCGAACACCCAGTCAACCCATCGCTATGGTAGATAATAGCTCGTAACCCACCTAAACTCAATCGCCATTGCGATCTCCGATGGAGGGCAGCCGCTTTATGGCTACAACTAAACCCCTATATAAGGTATATTGCATACATATTTGGCTCTATATATAGGTTACAATAAGTGATAATAGCCGAAAAAGTCCCTAAAACCCCAATATGAACCCTCTGAACGTGCCTGCACCAATTAGAAAACCATCATATGCTCAATCATTTGGTTACGGGAGGCGATATTGCGCCTAGTTTTTGCCTGCTTTTATGGCATTCTATTTGCAAGCTTAATAGGAACGACCCAAACATCAGCCGACCCTGACCTTGGACCTCAAGTGACAGAAATAAGAATATGGGAGCATCCCAGCTATACCCGCTTAGTTCTGGAACTCACTGCAGAAGTAAAGCCTAGAATCCTTCTAATCTCAAACCCCTACCGTATAGTGCTTGACTTACCCCGAACTGAATTTCTTGTTTCAATGGCACAACAAGAACAGGTTGGGGTGGTTAAAAGTTTTAGATTTGGGCTTTTTAAGCCGGAGGTGTCGCGACTAGTTATCGACCTAGCCAGGCCCGCCGTGGTAGCACGGAATTTTATATTAATGCCTAGCGACCAAAAACCATATCGTTTAGTGCTGGACTTTCGGCCTGTATCTAATGAGGAGTTTACCGTAGCAGCAGTTAAGACCCGCGTAACTGAACCTTCAACGGACAAGGGGATCGAGAACTCCCCCCTGCATCATGAAGAAAATGTGAATGAAAAATTCACAATTGTGGTGGATGCAGGACATGGTGGTGTAGACCCAGGAGCAATTGGGAGAAATGGGTTTTATGAAAAAACTGTTGCTCTAGCCGCGGCGAAAGAACTTAAAAAGGCATTAGAAAAATTTGGCAGCTACAGAGTGGTGTTAACCCGCGATACTGATATATACCTACCACTGAAACAAAGAGTGGCAATAGCAAGGCAAGTTGCCGGGGATCTCTTCGTATCGATCCACGCTGATTCTATCAAAAATCAGGATATTCGCGGTGGTCATGTGTACACGTTATCCGAAAAAGCCTCCGATAAAGCCGCACAAGCTCTTGCAGAGAAAGAAAATCAGTCAGATGTGATAGCAGGTTTCGATCTTGAAGAACACCCAGCTGACGTTAGTTCTATATTGGTAAGCTTGGCGCAGCGTGAAACAAATAACTCCTCGGCTAAAGCCGCCAATTCTATAGTCGATGAGTGGAAAACCCGGGGCTTAACTTTGCTGCGCAAACCGCACAGGCAAGCTGGTTTCGCCGTCCTCAAAGCACCGGACATACCCTCGGTCTTGGTCGAGCTTGGATTCCTGTCAAATAAAGAGGAGGCCTATATGTTAAGTAACGCTTCCACACGCCTGCCATTAATAGAAGCCCTGGCCCAGTCGCTCCATAATTACATCCAAACCGCAGAAACGCCGCAAAAATAGGCGCAAATAAAGTGGCTTATATCACTCATCCACCGCGGCGAATCTAAAGCCTTTTTTCTCCGGAACCACTTTACCAAGTGTGGGAGATGCAAAATGAGCTGCTAACACTAATTTTTCTTTTTCCGCGCAGTCATGCAGGTAGGCATAACGTGAATCTCTGGCTAATTCCGGGTCAACACAAAATCTGCTGTTCCAATCAGGACAAGCGACTTGGATAGGATGGTGCATAAGGTCGCCTGTGAAAGCGACGTCTTTGCCTCCACTCTGGAGGTTTAAACAAATGTGGCCGGGAGTGTGGCCAGGCGAAGCCTCAAAGCAAAGCCGCCTATCGATAACGTGATCACTTTCCACCAAAACTGCCTGCCCCGCCTGAACCACAGGAGTAACACTGTCGGCAAAACACTCATCATTGGCGCCAGAACGGGCTGCGGGATCGAGACTAATATTTTCTTGCCAGAACTCGTACTCAATTCTATGAAACAAGTAGCGTGCGTTTGGAAACGTCGGGACCCAAATGCCATCGCGAAAAACCGTATTCCAGCCCACATGATCAACATGCAGATGTGTACAAACCACATAATCAACATCTTCCGGCGAAATACCTAGCGATTTTAAATTCTGCAACCATGGCCCCTGCCTATCATTCCAAGCGGGAGTGGAGGGTCGTTGCTTGCAGTTGCCAACACAAGTATCCACAAGACAAATATAGTCCGGGGTACGGATTACATAGGTATGAATACTCATCAATAAGCGGCCTGAGACATGGTCGATAAATCTAGGTAGCAACCAATATTCATGCTCGGAGATTATCGAGGGGTCAAAATCAGGAAACAAGAACTCCGGATGAAAACTTTTCCCTGCTGATTCAACCAAACATTCAACCGAGACATCATCAAGAATGAGTTTTTTCATTGCTTGTTTATCCTTTTGGCATATTCGGCCCGAGTCACACGTTGTATACTGCCTTACAAACTCAGGCTCAAGGAGCTCCCCATGAAGGCTGTACTCTGCGAAAAACTAGGCGGCCCATCCACACTTTCAATAGTAGACATGCCCTTAGGACCACCTAAGGAAGGGGAAGTGAAGATTGGAATCAAAGCGGCCGGAATTAATTTTCCTGATATTCTAATGGTAGCAGGAAAGTATCAGCACAAACCTGAATTACCTTTTATTCCAGGCTTTGAAGTTGCAGGGGAAATTTTAGAAATGGGCTCAGCCAGCGATGAATTCCATTGTGGAGATACTGTAATGGCCCACATGCGAACAGGTGGATACGCTGAACAATGTATAGCACCCCTCGAGAAAATTCGACCCTTGCCCGAAAATTTCGATTTCTCGCAGGGCGCTGGGTTTCAAGTGGCCTATTCTACTGCCTATGTATGCCTTGTGCCCCGGGGAAATTTAGAAAAAGGAGAAACCCTTTTGGTTCACGGGGCTGCGGGAGGCGTTGGACTTGCTGCAATTCAATTGGGGAAGGCTCTCGGAGCAAAAGTAATCGCCACAGTCAGTAGTCCGAAGAAAGCTTTAGCTGCCAAAAAGAACGGTGCAGACCACGTTGTATTGCTGAAGAATTCTGGCTTCCGAGAGGAGGTCAAAGAAATAACATCGGGGAAAGGCGCCGATGTAATATATGACCCTGTCGGTGGCGAGATATTTGATGAATCACTCCGGTGCATCGCTTGGGGTGGCCGTTTATTAGTAGTGGGGTTCGCGGACGGTCGCATCCCAACTGCCCCCGCCAACCGCATCCTGATTAAAGGCTGCTCAGTTGTCGGAGTACGGGCAGGTGAATACGCGAGAAAAGATCCGGGAAAAGGAGAGAAGGCCTTCCAAGCCATTCTAAAATTAGCCAAAGATGGCCTTCTCGTTCCACAAATCCACAGCAGGCTCCCATTGACCCAAGTAGCTGAAGCAATGGACCAAATCAGCAGGAGAGAAGTAATCGGAAAGGTAGTACTTACCCCCTGACTTAAGATCGTGCAGCCTTTATATCAGCAGCAGCCCCTGCAGCCAGCAGTCGTAAATCACCAGCGATGGTGCCCAGGTCAAAGCCCTTCTGGAACTTGTCCCGAACACCGTCTCCAGAGGTACACTGAATACCTGTCTTTATACCTTTCTTTGCCGCCATGGATAAAATCTCATCGATTGCAGCGATTACATTGTCAGCGACTGGCTCCAGGGAGGCTCCTTTTGTTCCGGGCGCATGGCCTAAACTAATTGAAAGGTCAGTTGGCCCAACATAAACGGCATCCAAACCTTCCACTGACATAATAGCTTCCAAATTCTCCATGGCCTCGGCAGTTTCAATCATGGCCATCGTGATCACACTGCTGTTTGCGTTGGCTGCATAATCTGCACCTGCATACATAGCGGCGCGGGCCGGACCAAAGCTCCTATACCCGGCAGGAGCATATCTACAAGCTCCAACGAATCGCTCACACTCCTCACGATTATTAACCATAGGGCAAATAATGCCATAGGCACCTGCATCTAGCATTTTCATTATCGGAATGGGGTCGTTCCATGGAACCCGAGCCATAGGCGTTGCATCAGTGATTGATATCGCCTGTAACATGGTTACAGCAGCCTGATATTCCACGAGACCATGCTGCATATCAATTGTTACGCTATCTAAGCCTGACCTTGCCATTACCTCGGCACTAATAGAATCTGGTATTGCAAGCCAGCCGTTGACTACCTTTCCTCCACCTTCCCAAATTTCTCGAACCCCATTCTTCCGCATATTTTCTCTCCATTATCCAATAATCAAAAAGCCGCCCCGAGCCCCAACTTCCCAGCTCTAACCTACTTAGAGGGCCAAAAAAGTCTTTGAAACGGTACTGGACTATTTGATAGCAGATTGAATACATCCGACCAACGTTTTAAGGTAGTTCAACTTGATTGATGGTCGCCGAAATGGTTACATCCACCGGATGATCAAAATTTAAACAGGGCCAGAGAACGCCATTACCAGGGGGAATATTTACTTATGCCCGAGACCACTAAAGTCGCTGGCCTTTCGGTCGCCACAACGCTATTTAATTTTATCAACGATGAAGCTATCCCAGGCACCGGTTTGTCCAGTGAGCCTTTCTGGGAAGAATTTGCCGCATTAATTGAGAAATTATCGCCTCGTAATAAGGAGTTGCTCGAAAAACGGGAAATGCTCCAATCCAAAATCGATGCTTGGCATATTGATCATCGGGACCAAGACTTTGATCCACAAGAATATCGCGAATATTTGCTATCAATAGGCTATCTGATTCCTGAGGGCGACACATTTTCTATCAACACAAAAAACGTTGATTCTGAAATTAGCTCTGTCGCAGGACCACAACTAGTGGTGCCAGTTACAAACGCTCGATACGCCCTGAACGCTGCCAATGCCCGATGGGGGAGCCTTTACGATGCCCTCTATGGAACAGATGTAATTTCTGAAGATGACGGAGCAGAAAGAGGTGGCGCCTATAATCCTCTTAGGGGAGCAAAAGTTATTAAGTTTGCAAAGGACTTTCTAGATAGGGCCGCGCCTCTAGCTTCTGGCTCCCACGTTGATGCTACTAACTACAGCATTGATCTTGAGGAAGGGAACTTAGTAGTGTCATTGGCTAATGGGCGGGCGACTACCCTAGCCAACAAATCTGAGAAGCTTGCAGGATACACAGGCAATGCTGATGCGCCACAAACCATATTAATAGCCAACAACGGCATACACATTGAAATTATGCTTGATCGCGAACACCCCATTGGGAAGACCGATCAAGCCGGCGTAACAGACGTTGTACTAGAGTCAGCTGTGACTACGATTATCGATCTTGAGGACTCGGTGGCCACAGTTGATGCGTCCGATAAAGTTCATGCCTATCGTAATTGGCTTGGTTTGATGAAGGGCGACCTTGTAGAAAAGTTCGATAAAGATGGCAGCACAATAGAAAGGAAACTTAACCCGGACCGCTCTTATAAAACTCCGGAGGACGATACTATCACCCTTTCGGGGCGAAGCCTTATGCTGGTTCGAAACGTGGGTCACCTGATGACCATGGATGCCATTATCGACAAAAATGGCCAACCTGTTCCGGAAGGCATTATGGATGCCATGGTAACATCTCTAATAGCTATGCACGACCTTGCAAAAAGTACCGGCCCAAGGAACTCGACTGAAAAATCTATTTACATTGTGAAACCCAAAATGCATGGGCCTGAGGAAGTCGAATTTGCCAATACCCTATTTGCTGCTGTTGAAGGTGCGCTAAACATCCCCGCCTTAACCCTCAAAATAGGCATCATGGACGAAGAAAGAAGAACTACTTTAAACCTTAAGGAATGCATTCGGGCTGCCAAAGAGCGCGTGGCTTTCATAAATACTGGGTTTTTGGATCGCACAGGCGACGAGATCCATACGTCCATGGAGGCCGGCCCCATGATCCCTAAAGGGGATATGAAAGCTGCAAATTGGATCCAAGGCTACGAGAAATGGAATGTGGATATTGGGCTCGAATGCGGGCTTAGGGGGCATGCACAGATTGGGAAGGGTATGTGGGCTATGCCAGATAAAATGGCTGACATGCTGGAGACAAAGATCGCCCATCCGCTGTCTGGAGCAACAACTGCGTGGGTGCCATCCCCAACGGCTTCTACTCTCCACGCGATACACTACCACGATGTGGATGTAGAAGAGCGGCAAGAGGAAATCTCAGGTCGGGAACGGGCGGATATGGAGGAAATACTGACCATACCGGTCGCAGAGAGACCAAACTGGCCTCAGGAGACTATCCAAAGAGAACTGGACAATAATGCTCAAGGCATACTCGGGTATGTTGTTCGTTGGATTGACCAAGGGGTAGGATGCTCCAAAGTACCAGATATAAACGACGTCGGACTAATGGAGGACCGAGCCACATGCCGGATCTCCAGCCAGCATATTGCCAATTGGCTACACCATGGAATTTGCCGTGAAGAGGAAGTAAAGGAAACCTTAGAGCGAATGGCCGCAGTAGTGGATGCACAAAACTCAAATGACCCGCTTTACTCCCCAATGTCCCAAAATTTTACCCATAGCACCGCTTATAAAGCTGCGTGTGATCTAATCTTTTTGGGAACCACTCAACCCAGTGGTTATACTGAGCCCATTCTCCACTCACGCCGACTTGAGGTAAAATCGGCTAACACCTCTTAAACGACAAAGGAGGGTTTGGTCATGAATCCAAGATGAATTGTTTAATTCGCGGCGATATCACCAAGCTCCTTGTCCAACTGACCAAGAATAACATACCTCAGTGTGGCAACCACCTGTTCCGTCCTTCTACACACGGCAGAAGCCGCCGCATCTACTTCCTTGAGGGCGTGATCCAATGGTTCATCGTGCAGGGTAATTAGTGATTTCCCAAGAGCTACTGCCACACCCGCATCATAGGCAGCATTCCATTGACGGAACTTATCCCCAAACCTAACAACCACAATGTCAGCATCTCCGATAAGCGCGCGCGTTCGAATAGCATTCATGGCTGCGCCCTTTCTATCATGCCAAAATTTATCTTGCTCTGCGCCCAATATCACAGCCCCACAATCATCACTATCTTCATGAATAGTCACGGGCCCCAAAATATTTACGGGAAGACCTGATGCATGAAGCTCCGATCTAATATCCTCTCTCCAAGCTGTATGAATTTCACCAGACAAATATACCTTCCATGTGTAATTCGACATGTATTTTACTTTCTTCTAATCATAGAACAAAATTAATCCCATCGGCCATGAAATGACCAATGCTGGCTGGGGGACCTGGATTCGAACCAGGACTAAGCGGGTCAGAGCCGCTCGTTCTACCGTTAAACTATCCCCCACTTACAGTCGCACCAACACCTATCTATGTAGCCACGTGAAAGGTGTCAAGTTTCCCTCAATTAGCACAACGCAAGCATTCTTTTGGTTTCGAAAAACTCCTCCGATAGGCTATGTTCTTACGTTCAAACACTTTTATCTCAATAGTCTTGAACAAGGTCATGGCTCCAAGCAACAAAAAATCAGGCTCCACAGCCCGCGGCAAAGATAACCCCTCCCGCAAAAAATTGAAGGCCTCTTCAGCGCGGTGGATGGAGCGTCAACAAAAAGACCCATATGTAAAGGCAGCGAATCAACATGGGTATCGCAGCAGAGCTGCATACAAACTGATTGAATTAGATAAAAAATTCAAAATCTTTAGGCCAGGACAAACTGTGTTGGACTTAGGCGCCGCTCCCGGGAGTTGGACCCAGGTCGCCGTGGAGTGTGTGCAACCAAAACCAGATGGAAGCAGTGGTGTAATATCGGTCGACGTTAGCCCAATTACTCCAATACGTGGGGCAATCACCATGGAAATGGATTTCCTGTCTTCTGGAGCAGCAAGCGAAATCAGCAAGATACTACCGCGTCAGCTCGATGTCGTCCTCAGCGATATGGCGGCTCCGTCCACAGGACACCGCCAAACAGATGCCTTACGAGTCAACGTCTTGTGCGAAACAGCTCTAGAATTCGCGATGGAAGTACTAGCACCTGGCGGAACCTTTGTAGCGAAAGTGCTGAAAATAGGGGCTGAGCAGCATCTAGTAGAACAAATGAAAATGAACTTCAAATTAGTCCGACATGCGAAACCCCCGGCCAGCCGAAAAGAATCTTCAGAAAGTTATGTTGTAGCCTTGGGTTATCGGCTATAACGCGGAATAAGACCCGAAGCCCTTTTTCAAGAAGGTTAATATCTGTATATTAACCTGGATGTACGCACCCATGGTCCTAAAATGAGAATCGATGAAGCGCTGACATTCGACGACGTTCTGATAAAACCGGCTGCATCTTCGGTTTTACCGACTGAGGCTGATACAACCACGAAATTGACCAGAGAAGTTGAGCTGAAGATTCCCCTAATTTCAGCCGCAATGGATACTGTCACAGAAGCAAAACTTGCGATTGCAATGGCCCAAGCCGGTGGACTGGGGGTGATCCACCGCAATCTTGACGTCGCCCTGCAAGCTGACGAAGTCCGCAAAGTTAAACGGTTCGAATCTGGAATGGTAATTAATCCCATAACAGTGACACCCGACATGGCACTAGAGGAGTTAATTTCCCTGAAAAAGAAACACCGCATTTCTGGGTTTCCCGTAGTAGAACGAAACGGTGGGAAACTTGTCGGTATTATAACCAATAGAGACGTCCGTTTTGCAACAGACACCAAAATGCCAGTATCTGAATTAATGACAAAAGAGAATTTAATTACAGTGCCCGAGGATGTGCGCGGAGAAAACGCAACCCGTTTACTAGATCAAAATAGGATAGAGCGACTTCTTGTAGTTGATGATAAATACCACTGTGTGGGGATGATTACCGTAACTGATATAGAAAAATCTCAAGCGTATCCTAATGCCAGCAAGGATGCACAAGGCAGGCTCAGAGCAGCCGCGGCCACGGGCGTTGGCTCAGAGGGACTAAAACGTGCAGAGGCCCTCCTAGATGCTGAGGCTGACGTGATTGTTGTAGACACAGCTCACGGTCACTCAGCCGCAGTCATTGAGACGCTTGGAGCGATAAAAAAAATGTCTAACCAAAGTCAAATTGTTGGTGGCAATATTGCCACTGCCGAAGGGGCAAGAGCTCTCATAGATGTTGGAGCTGATGCAGTTAAAGTGGGGATAGGGCCAGGGTCTATATGCACTACCCGCATCGTAGCGGGGGTCGGCGTCCCACAACTTACTGCACTATCTGACGTCGTGGATGTGTGCTCCAAAGCCAACGTCCCCGCAATAGCAGACGGCGGGATTCGCTACTCGGGAGACTTGGCCAAAGCGATCGCCGCGGGAGCAAACTGCGCTATGATAGGCTCTCTTCTGGCGGGCACTGAGGAGAGTCCTGGAGAAGTTTATTTGTATCAAGGGAGAAGTTATAAGGCCTATCGCGGCATGGGGTCCCTTGGTGCCATGGCCCGCGGCTCGGCAGATCGTTATTTCCAACAGGAAATTACTGATACATTGAAACTGGTTCCTGAAGGAGTGGAGGGAAGGGTTCCGTTCAAAGGCCCAGTTGAGAACGTTCTAAACCAGCTGGTTGGTGGACTACGCGCCGCCATGGGATACACAGGAAATGCGACAATCGAAGACATGAAAAACAAGTGCAACTTTATCCGAGTAAGTGATGCAGGAATGAAAGAAAGTCATGTGCATGATGTCGCAATAACCCGAGAGGCACCAAACTACCAGCCTAAGATCTAACGTTATTTGTAGTCCGAACCATGAGACAACCCGCTTGTTTCCAGGCTGCCATAGAGATTATTGAGCTTTCTGACAAACAGGATCGACCAGCTAGCGCAGTAACGGCAGAGTATTTACGCAGTCGACGCTACATTGGTGCCAAAGATAGAAAAAATATCCAAGAAACCCTCTTTTCCCTAATACGAAACCGATACTTCATTGAGTGGCAGTTTTCCCAAATTGACGTTGAATATTCTGCCAGGGCTCTGGCCTTCGCATACCTAATCAAAATTAATGAATCCCTAGATCAACTTAATTCTTATCTCGACGGTGCACCTTATTCACCAGCACCACTATCTCCAACTGAGCATACTTGGGTGACCCAATATTTAGAATATTGCAAGCGCCCGATCTATCAGCCACCTCTTTGGGTTCAAGGGAATTACCCTCAATGGCTGGAGAACGAACTTTTAAAGACATACGGAAGTGAACTAATACCCGAAATGCAAGCATTCGACAGCAATGCACCTATGGACCTGCGTGTAAATACGACTAAAACCACTCGCTCCGCCCTACTAAAAAAGTTTCAACAAGATGGTATCCAAGCTCAACCCACCAAATACGCCAAAAATGGAATTCGGGTGCTTGGTCGACCAGCTCTCCTCTCAACAAAAGAATATCGGCAAGGAAAAATAGAGATACAAGATGAAGGCTCTCAAATAATAACAGAGCTGGTATCTGCATGCTCCAACCACCATATCGTAGATTTTTGTGCTGGCGCAGGAGGAAAAAGCTTAGCACTGGCCGAAAAATGCGCGCCAAATGGTAAGGTTATTTCCTGTGATACAAGCCAAAAACGCTTAAACAAAATTAAACCAAGATTGGCTAGGTCCGGACTCAAAAATATTGAGATCAAACACCTTGAAAAAACGAGTGATTGGCAAAAAGCTGCAGAACAGACTGCTGATCGTGTACTCGTTGATACCCCTTGCAGTGGCACTGGAACTTGGCGACGCGATCCCGATGCAAGGACGAGACTCACAGAAAAAAGCTTGGCTGACTATAAAAGACAACAATCAGAAATTTTGGATGAAGCTGCGCCCTTGGTAAAACAAGGCGGCCGGCTGATATACGCGACTTGCTCTATTTTGGCATCCGAGAATCTCGAGCAGGTAGAAAACTTTGTACAGCGGCAGAAAATGTTTCGTCTCTTACCTATTGGGGAGATCTGGCGTAAAGAAATCGGCAATATAGAAGTACCCACCACGAATACGCTTCAGCTAACCCCCAAACAACATGCAGTAGATGGGTTTTATATTGCGATTTTTGAACGGATCTAGGGCTCGCACTGAGAATCACCTGAAAGACTGGAACACCCAGCAAGAAGAGAGTATTTATAAGGCACTATGTTAGAATCCCATAAAAGATATCGAGACATTTTAAGCTTTGCCACCAAGGGCATTATGGCATTCCACTTACTCTTAGCAGCTGGCTCATTAAGCACCAGTGCATTGGCCAACCCTTCTATGGCTGTCCAGAAAGCTGGCGCCAGTTCTGCGCTCGATGAACTGGCTAACACAGCTAGAGCAATATCGATAATAGATAATGGCCCCCATGAGGAGGCCACCGCTATCCATTATGCGAACAAGGATGGACTAAGGCTTTGACTGAGCAACAGGCCGATAAGGGGGCGGGAACAGAAAATCGAATCCTAGTGATTGACTTTGGCTCTCAAGTGACTCAACTAATTGCCAGACGTCTTAGGGAATCCGGCGTCTACACCGAAATAGTTCCGTATTCCGCGTCTGAAGAAAAACTAAAAACTTTTAAGCCCCGAGGAATTATTCTATCTGGCGGCCCTTCCTCAGTAACTTCAGAAAGAGCTCCATCCGTCCCGAACGCTATTTTTGAGTCAGGACTTCCCATTCTTGGAATTTGTTACGGCCAACAAATAATGTGCGCCCAACTTGGTGGGGAAATTCAGGCCGCCAATGAGAGGGAGTTTGGCCTAGCCCAAATTTCGGTACTTGCAGCATGCAAGCTATTTGATGAAATTTGGAAAGCTGGCACTCATGCAGATGTTTGGATGAGCCATGGAGATAAAGTAACCGCGCTCCCGAACGGGTTCAAAGCTGTCGCCAAAAGCGATGGTACTCCCTATGCAGCAATTGCAGATGAGAAACGCCAACTCTATGGACTCCAATTTCATCCAGAAGTCGTACACACGCCAGAGGGAGGAGCTTTACTACGTTCCTTTGCTCTAAATATTGCTAAGTGTTCCGGCACGTGGTCCATGAAATCCTTTCGTGACGAAGCGATCAGAGCTATCCGCACAAAAGTGGGTAAGGCGAAAGTAATTTGCGGACTATCCGGCGGAGTAGACTCTTCTGTTACCGCCGTATTAATCCATGAAGCTATTGGAGATCAATTGACCTGCGTTCTTGTGGACCACGGCTTGCTGAGGACAGATGAAGCAAAAACTGTGGTGGAGTTATTCGGAAAAGAATTCAATATTCGGCTAATCCATAGGGATGCAAGCGATTTATTTCTAACAAAGTTGGACGGCGTCACCGATCCTGAACAGAAAAGAAAAATTATAGGAAATACCTTCATTGATGTCTTCGAAGACGAGGCAAACAAAATAACTGGAGCCGAATTCCTAGCTCAAGGCACCCTGTACCCAGATGTGATAGAGTCTGTACCAGTTGCCGGTGGCCCAAGCAAAACCATAAAATCTCATCATAATGTTGGCGGTCTGCCAGAACGAATGCAGTTAAAACTTTTGGAGCCTCTCCGCGAATTATTTAAGGACGAAGTACGTATACTGGGTAATGAATTAAACATACCTTCCAATCTTGTTGGACGGCACCCCTTTCCTGGTCCCGGCCTAGCTATTCGCATTCCTGGTGCTATATCCGCAGAAAAACTCTCCATACTTCGGGCTGCCGACGATATATATCTTCAAGAGATTGAAAATTTTGGGATCTACAACGAAATCTGGCAGGCGTTTTGTGTGCTATTACCAGTTAAAACGGTTGGGGTTATGGGAGACTCTCGGACTTACGAGTTTGTCTGTGCCTTGCGGGCGGTTACATCAGAGGACGGAATGACTGCTGATTATTATCCCTTTGGGCATGATTTTCTAAGTACAGTTGCAAGGCGTATTGTAAATGAAGTCAAGGGGATCAACCGCGTAACCTATGATATAACGAGCAAACCTCCGGGCACCGTGGAGTGGGAATAACATATGGTAATTTTATTGTTTAATAACAATAACTTAACAATACCATTTGACTTCCAAATAACTTCCAAATACCATTAAAATCAAATAGTTAGTTTGTATAACTTCTAACATACCTACTAACTAAAAATACTATCGTAAGGAACAACACATCTTCCGATGGTATATTTTAACATCAAGGGTTTAAGCTTGATGTTTGACTTCTAACGACATGGAAGTGTTTGGAAGTTATATGAGACAAAAACACCAGAAACCTAAACGAGGGTTTAAGTTAGATAGTAAAACTTACTCCAACCAAGTTCCTATTCTTGGTGGAAAGGGAGTGGTGTACACAACTCCACAATCTAACGGGAACTACTATTTTCGCACTTGGATTGCAGAAGAAGCAAAAAATTACAGAGTTGGGCTACGCACGAAGATACAGGAAGATGCAGTAAAATCAGGTGAGGATGAAATGTTAGACATTCTCAACAAACTGAAACAGGGTCATAAGATTTTTGGTATGTCTTGGGGGGATTTGGGTAATCTCTTCTTGGAACATACACAAAATAGAGTTGATACAAATAGGATAACCCAACGGAGACACGCAACTCTAACTACTCAAATTAACAGGTGGATAATACCGTACCTTGGTAAGAACCGAAGATTGAGTGATTTAGATAGAAACTCGTTTATTAACTATGGGATGTGGAGAAGAAAGAAGACTAATAACGAAGTGCAAGACAGCACTATTCGTAATGAATATACAACGATAAATGCAATAATTAAGTATGCTGAAAGAAGTGGGTTAGTTCCATTCAGTCGTTTTGAGACAGAAGAAATAAAGATTTCACAACCCTCACGCAGAGATACATTCACTTTGGAAGAGTACAGAGTGTTTTATAAGCGTTTGCGGGAATGGGTAGATGATGCATACGACACCCACGAAGTATATTATCGTTCTTTAGTAAGAGATTTCATCCTTATTAAATCCAACACATTTGTTCGTTTTGGAGAATTACACGCTTTAAAATGGTCTATGTGCAAAGTCATTAAACGCAAGGGTCAAAAGATGATTGTTTTAGATTTACCGGCTGAAATCACCAAGAACAACAAGGATAGACAGGTGGTAAGTCGGGGTGGAAATTATTTGGAGAGAATAAAAAAATACTGCGAATACACCCAAAAAGATGACTTTGTTTTTAACCACCAACACAAACGAGGTCAGGTTTCCAAAAATCTTTTCTATAAGTATTGGAACAATTTGATGAAGTTTAGTGGGTTTGATAAAAATGAAAAACACTTTTCATACTACACCCTCAGGCATTTCGGAATAACCGCAAGACTGTACGCAGGAGTTCCCTATTACGATGTCGCCCGACTAGCAGGAACAGGCGTGGATTTTTTACAAAAACACTACGAACATTTGGATATGACTAAATTGATGGATGATGCACTTAAAACATTCTCAATAGATAAAGATGGGTTTGTATTGAGAGATTAAACAATTCATCAGGGTTGGTAGTAAAAATACAGGGAAGTGCAAATGAGTTTGTGTGAGTTTTTGCACCCCCCCTTCGGTATTTCTGTGGAAGGTAATAGTGTTCTATATAGATTAGAAAATAAGAATTATTTTATAATCAACCAAACTCTCGTAGGGTTTTAACCCCCTACTCTTCCTCACTATTTTCGGTGTAGCTTTTTTCCCCTTCACCAGTTATCATAACTCATGTCGCAGTATTGATTTGGGTATTTGGAATAATGGAGGGGTAAATGAAACTATTAGTTTTGGTTCTTATCACATTATTTCTATCTGTTCCCTCTTACTCACAACAAAAGACCGACCACGATTACAAAACCTCAAAAGAAATAATGTTAAAGGGGGATGTATTAGGCTATGGAAGTCATACTCAAAAAGGGGTAGGTGGGCTACAGTACCTACAGATGGCCGTGAAATACAAAGAACAATTGTTTAGTTGTTGGCTATTTGGGAATGGGGAACCCAAATGTTCTTCTTATGAATAACCAGAGAAGACCTTAAAAAATGAAGGTCGCAGTAGGTACACTAAAACATCACCCTCGCAATAAAGAGATTTACTCTTTATCCAATATAGATGACTTGGTGCAATCCATAGAAGAGGTGGGGCTGCTCACTCCCCTCGTAATCAATAAATCAAAACAGGTGATTAGTGGTAATCGTAGGTTGGTGGCTATTAAGAAACTTGGTTGGAAACGAGTAGAGGTAGCGGTTGTTGATATAAAAAATAAAGATGTGGTGCCTCTCATTATTCACCACAACAAACAACGGGTAAAATCTACCAAAGAAATCATAGCTGAATATACGGCATTAGAGAAAATCTATACCAAAGGTAAGGGTAAAAGAACGGATTTAGACACAACTTACGATACAAATAACACAGGTAGAAGGGAGACAGCGAGAGACATTATCGCAAAGAAACTTGGTATTTCATCAAGTCAATTGGGGCGCATTCTCTTCATATCTAAAAATGATGCTGATTTTATCAATTACATAGATGACGGTACTTTAACTACCAACCAAGCATACTGGGCATTACATAAACGACTACGAGACACCAGTAAGATTGCAACTGGTAAATCATCCCCCTTAAACGGGTCTAATAAGGATTATGTCTTTTACCATAAATCTTCTGCACAGATGGAAGAGGTTAAAGATAAGAGTGTACAGCTTGTATTCACATCCCCACCCTACTGGAAACAGAGAAAATATAGTGAGGGAAATGAAGTTTCTTTGGGAAGTGAAGATACACCCGAAGAATATGTTTCTAATCTGGTAAATCACCTTGATGATGTGAAGAGAGTGGTGAGGAAAGAAGGAAGTTTCTTCTTAAATCTTGGCGACAAGTTCCTAAACGGAAATCTTCTCAATCTTCCTCATAGGGTAGTAATTGGGTTGCAGAATAAGGGGTGGCTACTACGAAATACAATCATATGGAGAAAAACCAACTCAAAACCATCAAGTTCCAAGAGTAATCTGCAATCTACCTATGAGTTCATTTTCCACCTTACTCTCTCTAAATCCTACCTATACCAACCAACGAGAATACCTGTTGTGGGTGATAAAGGTAAATCACCCGACTTGGGTGAAATAGTGAGACACAAGAACCTACACGGAAAAAAGAAACCAGAGTTTTCGGTGCAGAGGAAAATAGCACACAATAATTTACGACATGGAAAGAAGAAGGATTATTCCTATTATCCCTATATTGGAGATGGTACACGCAATATGGGCGACTATTGGAGTGAAGATATAGTTGAGACAGCCGCCGCAAATCATAATGGGAGATTTGGAAACGCAAATCACCCTGCACCATTTAATCCTAAAATAGTCGCAATTCCTCTATTACAGACAACCAACGAAGGTGATTTGGTATTAGACCCTTTCCACGGCGCAGGAACAGTACAGAATGTAGCTACTGCATATGGAAGAAAGTATGTCGGGTATGATGTGAAAATCTATGCATAGGTATTTTACGCCATTCTAAAACCCCATAATTTTGCCCTGCAAAAACTCCCCGTTCTCTCCCGTTTTTTATTTTCTAAAATGAGATTTTGGGAAGTATGTTAAATCAAGTGATTTAGAATGGAGTGATTGCAAACCAGTAAAGTGCAAGAAACCCACCAAACCCCAATAATGATAAAAAACCAACTTTAAGAAGAAGTGATAGTGTTTTTAGCGGGTGGCGAATAATAAACCAGATACACCAACCAATAATGACTAATCCTATAATTCCTTCCATCTACTCTTCTTCTATCCCAAAATTGTAATAATCACTAAACCCCAACATCTCCCAGACCTCTGGTGTGGAAATACCAAAAGCCAGGGCGATTGTTCTTACATCTTGGTTTTCTCCATATGCATCGTTGATGAGTTTAGACAACTCATCGTATCCAAAATTGTAATATGGGGATGTTTTACTCATTAAACCCTGTTTAATCGGATTTTAAGGGGTCTTACAGAGGTCTTATGGTTGTGTTTGGTATGGAAACACCAGAAATACCTTAAATCTCCTGTTAGGCGCTCTGGGGCGCTTTATCTGCATTTATTACCTTGTAGATTGTCTGTGTACCTACACCACATACTTTTGCAATTTTGTTAATCCCAATCTTACTTTCTCTCATCTGTCTAATCGTATTTTCCACTTCTGGTGTGAGTTGAGATGGCCTACCAAGTTTCTTATCAGGGTTATTTCTTTTCCAATTCTCCAACCCCGAAACTACCCTCTCCCTGATTAAATCACGCTCATATTGGGCAACTGAATTGATTATATTAAAGAAAAACTCACCTACTATCGTGTCGGTTGAGATGTTCTGGTTCTTTATGAATAGGTCAATTTTCTTGGATTTCAGTACTCCTACAATTTCACACATATTAGCTACTGACCTACCAAGACGGGAAAGTTCTATCGTCATCACCAACTCAAACTTACGAGACATAGCATCCTTTAACATTCTGTCTAATTCTGGGCGTGATTTCTTTGCACCCGAAATACCTTCATCTACATACTCACCTATGATTTCCCAATCGTGGTTCTCTGCAACTTCTCGTAGTTCCGCTAATTGTCTTTCACAATTACCAGTTGAGTGTGAAACTCGAGCGTAGAGACAAACCCTCTTTTTCATAAGGTTATCCTAACTTTTTATTGTTTTTGGGATGGTTAAATTATACGAAACCAGACAGGAAAAGTCAATATAAGTTGCTGTAATACCAGCAAGTTTTCCACTTACGACATGATAAATTACAAACTTTAACCCAACCTGATGAAACCTGATGTATGTTTTTTAATAGCTTTAATTGATTGTCTGTCTAAAAGGAAAAAGACACCAAAATTAGTGTCTTTTACCAAGTATTATCCTCTATTTACGATTGCATTTTCCTCGTAAAACGAGGTTTAACCGTACATAAACTCCTGTTTTACTCTTTCCAAGTTTTCCACATCGTTATTCACGCAATCTTTTAATCTGGCTCGTATGTAATCTGCCTGATTAATACTTGTTTCACTACACAAGGTAGTAATCTGGTTTTTAAGAGTGTCGTTCATTCTTACACAAACGGAATTATCGTATTTAATCATTAGGGTTTTCTCCTGTGGTATGGGGTGCTGCTGGTGGCGTGTATTAAGTCATCATTCATTCGGGCAGAATGAGTTTTGACCTGATGATATGCAGAAGAGATATAGTCATCTCTATATGCATCACTAACCGAAGAACCACTAAAATGTCGGTCAGTCATTCTGTTATTGAGTTGTTGTCTTTGTTGGTCTTGTTTCTTCTTCATCTGGTCTTGGCGAATAGAAACTTCTAACGGGATTAATTTATCCATCTTATATTTAGGTCAATCTCTCTACTAATCCCTTTGCCTTCTCTACTATTCTGGTTTCTATATTCCTGGTGTCGGGGGAAGGTTTATCTATCTGCTCAAATATGGTTTTAAGTAGATACTTCACCTCTACCTGTTCTTTGAGTAAAGGTTTTCTAATCAAGGGAAATTATCTCTCTTCGGTACACTTCCAGTTCTTCATCAGTCATCTCTACTATGTCTGGTGTTCCTGTATAGGTTAATTCACATGTCTCTATATTTGAGTAAGAGAGTTCCTTACCTACAAAATTGGTGATGTGCTTGATATATCCCTCTTTTGAGAACTCATCAGTTAGTTCTTTCTCCAACAACACATCTTCCTTTGACCTTGCAAATGCTATCTCTTCACTTGTGGTGTGAATGGTGATGTGAGTGTTTCTGTTGTCTCCGGCTAAACTAAACTTCACACAATAAGGGAATTGTATTTTGTAGGGGTGAAATGGGTTGTCTCCATGTCTCAACGTCTAATTATCCTTCTCTAATTAAGGATGGGAGAAGAAGTAAATTACACAAAAAGACAAGGAGAGAATGATGTGTGATGTGAATAAATACTCTTGGTAAGAGTAGATGCAATTTTAACTGGTTTGTGTCTTCTTCCTTAATTGGAACTCATAATCTCTTTCACATATTTCTCTACTTCTTCTTCCATCTCAAATATATTTAGTGAGGTAGAATTAGATGATTGTAGTGATACAGCTGCAAGAAATCCTCTGGTGTATTCTTCTGTATGTGTTGGTAATCCTAAATCTTTAAGGTCTTGTTGGATTTCTTTGTGTTGTTGTTTCCAAAGATACATCCACATCAAGTGTTGTTCTGCAGGATTTAGATAATTGTAATACCAATAATTATCTCTTGGGTCTTCATATGGCCCAGTCTCATTTCCTGTAAAGTCGGTGAGTTCCACATCAATTCCTATATCCCTTTAGAGTACTCTATGAACTCTAACTATCCCTGCAGGGTGTAACATAGGTTACTTATAAGAATGAAGTTTTACACTTGTATTAGTTCTGCAACCGCAGCATACCCTTTATACCTCACTTGTGAGTAAAAGTCAAGTTCCTTTTGTAAAAACAATAACTTACGGGGTGTTGGAATAATTTTCCAACTGGCTGTTTAGTTTTGGATTAGAGTGTGGATATGATTATCGGTGCAGTGCTTCTTGGAATATGGGTTTTATGGATTTTATGGAATTGGATAGAATGGTTATTCCGCCCAAATAAATCTGACGAGTTTTGGGAGACTTTTAACGAAACAATTACATATCCATCTGTAATAATGGTTGTCGCAGTCATTCTGTTGGTTCAGTGTGAGGGCGGTTAGTGAGACTTGTTTGTTGGTATGTTAATATGCCTGTGAAATTGGAAGTTATACTGAATGAAGGGTTGAGGATTTACACCCCACTACTTCCAAATAACTTCCAAGTAAAATCAAACTCTATGGTCATCAAGGGTTTCAGAGGTATGTGTTATAGAGTGGGAGTAGTTATTATACTGTAGGTTATTGATATTAAACCATATTTAACTTACACATTTGTTTCATAAAGAAAATCAACCGCTGATTTAATTGAAGTTTTCTCGTACAGTTACACAGAATGTTGCACAAACGTGTGACTACTGAAAATCATAGTAACTCTGCGAGCAAACTTGGCACTTAAAAAACAAAACTTTGCTGAAGGCGAAATAGCCATATTTGACGAAGCTTGTGTGTACAAGCGAGGCGAGTATTGGCCGTTTCGCTTGTGGTTGCCTAAAGAGAACAAGTACGCACGTAAAAGCTTACGCACACGCAGTGAAAGCACAGCAATTGAACGTGGCAGAGCAGCTTACTTAGAGATTTACGGAAACTTACAGCAAGGTGAGAGTTACTTTTCAATTACCACAAAAGAAGGTGTTGAGAAATACTTGAGCTTCCGTAAGCGTGACGTTGAGCTTGGACACATAGTCAAAGGACGACACGCAACAATAGCAACGCATCTACAGCACTTTCTTAGCTTCATTGGCAAAGACACCAAGCTCAAAGAACTAGAACGCACTGATTGCGAAAACTACTTCTACCATCGCCACAAAAGCACCAACACCAAAGTCAAACAAGTCACCGTACAAAACGAACAGAGCACAAGAATGGCGAAATGCACATAGACGGCTTTGAATTTAAGAAGCTACCACGCTTGGACAAAGGCAATGAAGCTATACGCAGAGCAACGCTGACTAACGATGAATACGAAAGTTTGTTTCGTGCAATGCGTAGCTACTGTGCCAAACACAACAAGATAGATGATGCTGAAAGAACGCATTTATTTTTAGACGTCAAAAAAACGCGCTATCCGAATCCCAAAAAATCAATACAATGTTTATAACGTCAAAACAGATGCAATATGCATGCAATAACGAATTAAAACAGGTGCTTAAAGCATGTTCGAGGCAGAGATTAAAAGTATTTAATGGAACTGACGATTGAACAAGCACTGCAGCAAGGTGTTGCCGCACATAAAGAGGGCAAGCTTCAAGAAGCCGAACGTCTTTATCGTGCAATCTTGCAGTCCCAACCAGAACATCCTGATGCTAACCATAATCTAGGAGTATTAGCAGTCTCTGTTAATAAATCTGATGCGGCACTACCACTATTCAAAACTGCTCTAGAAGCCAATCCAAAGATAGAACAATTTTGGCTAAGCTATATTGATGCACTTATCAAAGAACAACAGCTTGAGAATGCCAAGCAAGTCTATGAGCAGGCAAAGAAGCAGGGTGTGGCGGGAGATAAATTAAATAATCTCGAGGCACAACTAGCTCCTAAAATTGAAACAGAAAATGTTAATAGTGCAAGCCCATCTCAACAACAACTCGGCAGTCTATTGGAGCACTATCAAAACGGACGATTGAGTGATGCTGAAAAGCTTGCTATTTCCATTAGTCACGAATTCCCAAGTCATAATTTCAGTTGGAAGATATTAGGAGCAGTATTTAAGGCAACAGGTAG
>CACETT010000016.1 GCA_902562525.1 uncultured Alphaproteobacteria bacterium | reverse complement strand
CTCCAAGAAGTTTCTAGGCCAGCCAACCAACCTTGATGTCACACTCGACTTATCAGATTTGAAGGGCATCATAACATATGAGCCCTCTGAACTGGTGCTGACCGCAAGACCCGGCACTACTCTTAAAGAGGTGCGTGAGACATTGGAAGAACGTGGACAAGAACTTGCTTTTGAACCTCCCGACTATGGAGCATTCTTCGGAAAAGACAGTGATAGGGCCACGCTTGGAGGCACAATAGCCTGCAATCTATCGGGGCCACGCCGGATTAGAGCTGGGGGTGCGCGAGATCACTTCCTGGGAATGCAGGCAGTTAATGGCAGAGCTGAGATCTTCAAAGCTGGTGGGAAGGTAGTTAAAAACGTGACGGGTTACGATTTATGTAAACTCATTGCGGGATCATACGGAACTCTGGCCCTTCTGACTGAAACAACTTTCAAAGTTCTCCCAAAATCCGAAAAGGTGCGTACAGTTCTGATCTCTGGCCTCACAGACCAAATTGCCTTATCAATTTTTCAAAAGATCATGGCAGGGCCCGTGGAACCCACTGCCCTTGCACACCTTCCAATAGGTATTGCAAAGCGCTCCGATGTTGACCTGGTTTCCGAAAGCAGTACCTCAATCAGCGCAATTCGCATGGAAGGCCCAACCCCATCTGTAATTCAACGCACCAAGACATTGCTCCAATACCTCCAACCTTTCGGTCCCACCGAGGAATTACATGGACACAGGTCAGCAATATTTTGGAGAGAGATTGCCGATTTACGCCCATTTGTAGGAAACCTCAGTTCTACTATCTGGCGAATAATAGTACCGCCATCGCGCTCTTCTTCCATCATCCAAACACTTTGTGAGCGATTCGATATTTCGTGGTTTTATGACTGGGCTGGCGGTTTAATATGGATAGAATCTGAATTTGAGGCAGATGCATTGCATACAGCCATAAGAGCAGGTGTGGCTGAGGAAGGTGGTCAAGCCCTAGTAATAAGGAAGGGCAACGGCCTAAGCGTATCAGCGGAAGTATTTCAGCCCTTGCCCAAGCCAATCTTCCAACTAAACTGCCGAGTAAAACAAGCTTTCGATCCTAACGCGATTTTTAACCCTGGCCGGGTATACACGGGAATCTAACCCCGATTCTGGAGATTTAAGTTGGAGACTACCTTTTCACTTACGGACCTAGATGATCCTGAAGTTCAGCACGCAAATGACATCTTAAGAAAATGCGTCCACTGTGGCTTCTGTACTGCAACATGTCCGACATATGTCCTTTTAGGCGACGAATTGGACAGCCCACGAGGACGAATATTCCTTATCAAGGAGATGCTTCAAAAAGAAGGGGCGCCCGGACCCAAAGTTGTCAAACATATTGACCGATGCCTCTCTTGCCTATCATGTGTTACCACCTGTCCGTCCGGTGTGAATTATATGCATCTCATCGACCGGGCAAGAAAGCACATAGAACATACATTCCGTCGACCATTCTCTCATAGAATATTGCGCTGGTGCCTTACCACAGTTTTACCGAACCATAAATTATTCAGCCTGATGGTGCGTATTGCTAATATAGCAAGGCCTATTTCTCTGGTACTACCGCGTAATTTATCCCGTTTATGGAAGCTAATTCCCCAAACCCAAACAAAAAGCGACGATCGCCCACCCATAGCGATACCAGCCTACAAACTGAATCCAGAGAGAACTGTTGCCTTATTGCCTGGCTGCGTTCAAAGAGTTCTCGCTCCCAATATAGATGCAGCCACTAGCCGGGTCCTAGCCCGGCACAACTGTCAAACAAAAATCATTGGCGGTAGCGGGTGCTGCGGAGCGTTAAGCTACCATATGGGAAAAACCAACCAGGCGATAGAATACGCTCGGGCCAATATAGACGCCTGGCATCGTGAGCTCAAAGCAGGGCACATAGAATCGATAGTGACTAATACTTCAGGGTGCGGAACTATGATCAAGGACTATGGACATATATTTCGCCACGACCCTTCTTGGGCAGAGAAATCAGCTTTGGTGAGCAGACACTGCCTGGATGTTTCTCAGTTACTTTCCTCTCTCCAAATTTCCCCTACCATGGCACCCCCCCCCACAGTGACTTATCACTCAGCATGCTCATTGCAGCATGGACAAAAACTACATGATGAACCAAAAGCATTGCTGCAAAAGTGTGGTTATAATGTCGTTGACGTCCCTGAGGGCCATCTTTGCTGCGGCTCGGCAGGCACCTACAATATACTGCAACCCAAAATCGCCGATCAATTGCTCAAACGAAAGTTGACCAACATAGCCAAAACCGAGAGCGATATAGTGGCTGCCGGCAATATCGGCTGTATAACCCAACTTCAGAGTGGATCAGACAGACCAGTTGTTCACACCGTTGAGTTGCTGGATTGGGCTACAGGAGGGCCAAAACCAGCAGGAGTTCCTGACTAATAATAACTCAAAACGAATGATTGTCGCATCGGATAACAAATGGAAACTAGTACAAACATTGCAAAGATATTTCTCAGCCTCTCGCTAATCCCAGTACTGATGATGCAACACATACCGCTAGGATTAGCCAACCAGAAAGATGCACGGCTGGACACCTTATTCGTGCGTCTGCATGATGCTCAAAACTGGGCCGAAGCAAGGCCCGTAGAAGGTCGTATTTGGAGCATCTGGTTAGAATCAGAAGATGAGAAACTTGACACAATCATGAGGCAAGGCATTTTGGCTATGAATGCTCGTGATTACTCTGGCGCTCTAGAAGCATTCAATGCAGTTATTAGAGAAGCGCCAGACTTTGCAGAAGGCTGGAACAAACGCGCCACGCTCTACTGGTTAATGGGTGAACTACAAAAGTCTATTGATGATATAGAACGCACTTTGGCCCTTGAACCCCGACACTTTGGCGCCCTATCAGGCCTAGGTATGATCCGAAAGAAACAAGAACGTCCCAATGAAGCCATCCAAGCATACAAGAGAGCTCTGGAAATTTATCCAACTATGCCCAATGCAACTGACCAAATCAAAGCCCTGGAAGAACAATTAGGCAAATCAATATAGAAACCTGCGAAAAGAAGTATCTCTATTGTAAAGGCTACCAAATTCCTCGTTTTTCCTGCCATACCCCCAACTAAGAGGTGTTTCTGTGTCCCACTCTTTAGATTATTATTTTGCCGTACCCTCCCCCTGGACCTATTTGGCTGGGCCAAGATTCGACAAGTTAATCAGAAAATATAATCTCGAAGTCAATTGGAAACCTTACGAAGTGCCCCGCGTCTTTGCCTTAACAGGAACAAAACCCGTCCTTCAAAGACCACCACAAATTCAGAAAAATCGACTCAACGAACTGCGGAGGTGGAGAGAATATTTAGATATGCCGCTAAATCTGGAGCCAAAATTTTTCCCAGCAGATGCAGCACCAGCCGCCCATATGCTAATTAGCGCCAAACAAACCGGCGGCGAGATATCAAAATTGGCATACGCCTATATGAAGGCTTATTGGGCAGAAGAGAAAGATATTGCAGATACTGCAACCCTTATAGATATCGCTAATAAGCTAGGGTGGAACGGAAAAGCATTATTTGAAAAATCTGTGGAAACCGCGGTACTAACAGAATATGAGGAAAATTCGGAAGAGGCCGTGAAACGAAATGTTTTCGGCACCCCCACTTGGATATATAAAAATGACCTCTTTTGGGGGCAAGATCGATTAGATTTCTTAAACCGCGCTATAGAGGCTGAACTGTGAGTGCACCACCAATCAAAGAACTTTTGAGTGCTCCACATCGCCATATTCGTCAAATTTCATGCTTGATTCTATTGTGTGTGTTTTATTGCATATCAGGCAATGAAGTTACGGCACGGGACAATTTAAAAATCGGGATTACCCAATTTCCATCTACCTTTCATCCTAGTATTAACTCGATGCTGGCTAAGTCCTACATCGTTAATATGACAAACCGGGCGATAACCACGTACGATCAAGACTGGAAATTAATCTGCCTACTTTGTGTCACCTTACCCACCATGGAAAATGGTTTAGCCCAAATAGAAACGCTTAGCGACGGAACAGTTGGCGTGGCACTAACATACGCTATTCACCCCAAGGCGACTTGGGGAGATGGAACGCCAGTCACATCAAAAGATGCTGTTTTCACATGGGAAGCTGGTAGAAATGATGAGAGCGGGTTTGCCTCACTTGAGGGATATCGTCGGATATTATCTATAGACATAATTGACGAAAAGACCTTTGTTTTACATATTGACCGGCTCTCTTATGACTATAACTCGTTAAACAATTTTTATTTGCTCCCTGCTCATCTTGAAAAAGAATCCTTTAGCACTCCATCTGAATATAGGTATCGCACTCTTTACGATGTAAACCCTACGAACAAGGGCCTATATTTTGGACCCTATCGAATAATCGATATTCAAGAAGGGGCTGAGGTAGTTCTTGCACCTAACCCAACTTGGTTCGGGGAAAAACCATTTTTTTCAAAGATCGTTGTTCGAGTTATAGAAAATACGGCAGCACTAGAAGCCAATTTGCTTTCTGGCGCTATAGATTATGTAGCAGGCGAACTAGGGTTCAGCATTGAACAAGCCTTAGCGCTCGAAAGACGCAAGGGAGACCAGTATGATGTTCTCTATAAGGCTGGGTTGATCTATGAACATTTAGATTTTAACTTGGACAACCCTATCTTCTCTGACCGTAGAGTTCGGCAAGCACTTTTATATGGCCTGGACAGAGAGCTTCTCGTGGCTCAATTATTCGATGGGCGGCAACCAGTAGCTCATTCCAATATAAACCCTTTGGACCAAATCTACGACGACTCTGTCCCAATTTATAAATTTAATCAGGAAAAAGCTCGAGAACTCTTGGAATCCGCTGGGTGGTCTACAATAATTGATGGAATACGCCACAATTCTGCAGGTGAACCACTACAATTCGTCCTGATGACCACTGCAGGAAATAAATCCCGTGAGTTAGTTCAGCAGGTTTTGCAAAGTCAGTGGAGGGAAATCGGCGCCAGTGTATTAATCAAAAATGAGCCCGCAAGGGTGTTTTTTGGAAACACAATGGCGCATAGACTAAACCTAGGCCTCTCCATGTATGCATGGCTAAGTGCACCTGAATCTCTACCCCGAACTACATTACGATCCGACAATATTCCAACCTCTGACAATGGGTGGTCGGGCCAAAATTACCCAGGGTACTCAAATAAACGAATGGATGACCTTATTGACTCTTTGGAACTCGAACTTGATCTAGATAAACGTCTTACATTATGGGCAGAATTACAAAGACTTTATGCGGAAGACCTTCCTGCTCTACCTCTCTTTTTTCGCGCTAACGCGTATTTTTTTCCTAAATGGCTGAAGTCTGTTCGACCCACCGGACATATGGCACCAACGACAACATGGGTTGAAGAATGGCGCTATATGTTGGGCACTCCTTCGTCTCAGCAGTAGCCACCAGGTAGCACACACAAACTCTAGGCTGGAGAATTCTTTTTTGGCAACCGAAATAAAAAAACCATTGGTATGTTTAAAAGAGCAATTATCATTAAAAGCTTAAAATCATTATTAAATGCGATAGTGTTTGCCTGCCTAGTAATTTCAGCATTTATAGCTATCATCCCATCCACCGTGGCCATATCCCACGAATCAGGCATAGATAAAGCCCGTAAACCAGTGTCAAAAGGATGAATACGTCCCGCTATTTCCTCGTGACTAATCTGAGTATTCCGTATCAATTGACTAATAACAATTGAGACTCCGATACTGCTCCCGATATTTCGAATTAAATTAAATACCCCCGTTGCCTCAGTACGTTGCTCTGGTGCCAAGGTAGCAAAGGTCAAAGTATTAGTTGGGACAAAAACTAGTCCTAACCCAAATCCTTGGACTGCGCCTATCCATTGTATACTCCAAAATGAAACATTCGCCGTAAAATGGCTCTGCTCCCACATGGCATAGGCCATTAAGATGAGGCCAACGACTATTAAGCGTCGCCCATCAATCTTGTCTAAGAGCCTAGCGCTGACCATCATAGCAGCCATAGCGCCGGCACCCCGTGCGATCAGTACATTGCCGCTTGTTATCACGGGATAATCCAACAGGTTTTGAAGGAAGGGCGGCATCAATGCAATCCCTGTTAACAATAAGAGCCCGAACATGAAAACAAACCAGACCCCCGCGGCAAAATTTCGATCTCGGAACAAGGTTAGGTCTATAAACGGGTGCTTGGAAAAAAAAGAATTAATAACAAAGACATACAAACAACCAATAGCTAGGCCCAACTCGATTAAGATTTCCGTTGAAGAAAACCAATCCAGATGTTCTCCGCGATCTAACATAACCTGAAAAGCGGCGACACCTACGCTAAGCGAAGTAAAGCCAATAATATCAAAAGGTCGCTTGCTCCTGGCCACTTCCGGTACAAAAGCACGGATTCCCATAAATGCCAATATTCCCAACGGTAAATTGATATAAAAAATCCAAGGCCACCCATGCATCTCGGTAATATAACCGCCCAACGAAGGCCCAATTATTGGGCCAATCATCATGCCTACTGACCACATACCCATCGCGAACCCGTGTCTACTGCGGGGGAAAACATCCAATAAAATGGCATGCGATAGGGGGATTATCGGTGCGCCCATGGCCCCCTGGGAAATTCGCCAAAATACTAATTCCTCCAAAGAAGAAGACTGCCCACATGCCATAGAGGCTGCCGTGAATCCCGCGACCGAAAACAGCATCAGCCTTCGTCGGCCAAATTGTGCGGCCATCCAACCAACTGTCGGCGTCACTATTGCAGTTGCTACTACATAAGAGGTTAAAACCCATGATATTTGATCCGGAGTCGCCGACAAGTTACCCTGCATTCGAGGAATAGCTACGGCAGCAATGGTAATATCTATAACTTGCATTATAGTGGCAAGCAAAACAGCCGCCATCACCCAACCTCTCCGGACCGAAGGGGCAACTGAAGCAGCACTTTGGAGGGCTGAGCTATTCATTTCTAATTGCGCCCAAACATACCTGGATTTGTGTCCACAATTTTAGCCATTTTTGTTACTACGCATTCCCCTAGTACGATACAGTTTCAGGGTATTAACTTTTCTTTTTCCAAGCGTGCTAACGCTCGAGTTATAAAGTCGGGGACCTCCCGCTTATGCTCGGTATCGATCGAGACTATGACGCTCATGCCTGCTCTTAACGGAGGTTCCTCAATACTATCGAGAAACATTAATCGCACTGGCACTCTCTGAACCACCTTCACCCAATTACCGGTGGCATTTTGAGCTGGTAAGATAGAAAATTCCGAACCGGTCGCAGCACCTATACTGCTTACTACAGCCCTCCAAACAACATTGGGATAAGCATCCACCTCTATAGTAGCCGCCTGACCCACCTTAACGTGTGTCAATTTAGTTTCTTTTAAATTTGCATCTACCCAGGCGTCACTACTGCCCACTATTCCAAACAAAGGCTGCCCTGCAGTCACATATTCCCCAACCTGCAACCCTATATTGGTTACCGTCCCGCTGGTAGGAGCAAGAATTTTTGTTCGATCTAATTCGTACTCCGCACGCTCTTTTTCTGCC
The DNA here is from genome assembly GCA_902562525.1 of uncultured Alphaproteobacteria bacterium. GTDB lineage: Bacteria > Pseudomonadota > Alphaproteobacteria > UBA7887 > UBA7887. The sequence goes on along the minus strand of CACETT010000016.1, from coordinate 22,115 downwards.
CATGATTCTAAATATTTAGGATGTCGCTCAACTGGTAAATCAGGATCATCACCTAAACGAGCCAAGGCCTGTGATATCCGCTCATCACTTTGCCTCAATGATTTTTCGGCGATCTCCAACTCATGACGAGCATGATCAACGGAAACAGCTGAAACAACTCCTTTCTCCAGTAACGACTGGTGCCTGTCGAGCTCTCCTTTTAAGTAAGAAATCTGTTTAAGGGCCACTTCTTTACTGGCAATTTCCTCTCTATACTGGGCTTTTGCAGCTCGAATATCTCGCGAAACAACGGCCACAGAAGCTTTTGTCCGTGCAACAGAAATGAGATACGGGTCATCTTCTATCCGTATGAGAGTGTCGCCACCAACCACAGGTGCATTTTCTCCAACATGCACTTCGCTTAGAGGGCCCGAAACCTCCGCGCTAATCAAAATTTTATCTGCTTTGATATAAGCGTTGTCCGTAGTTACTATTCGACCTCCTGTTGCATATATATATCCCCCAACTACGAACACCACGACGGGACCTAAAAACATCAAAGAAGTCTTTAATAGGAAGAAAATTAATCTCCTGGAGACACCCAAAGCATAACTGGTTATTCTCAGAATGTTCATATGTCCCCGGCCTTCAACAGATTTGTCTTCACCAGCCGGAGCTGCTCAATTAATTTATCCTGATCGTGCTCAGACAACCCATCCAACGCCTCTCGCCTAACGGCCAGCGCAACCTTCCTCAACTCCGAGAGAATAGGTTTCGCCTTCTCGGTCAAAAATAACCTCCTTGCTCTTTTGTCATTTGGATCCAGCCGACGCTCAACCCAGTTGTCAGCACTCAACCGCTCCAATAAACGAGCTAAGGTAATAGGTTTTATTTCTAAAATATCAGCGAGCTCAGACTGCTTTACACCCTCGTTACGGCTCAGGTGAGCCAAAACCCGCCACTGAGCCCTTGTAAGTCCGATAGCGCGGGCATGACGGTCAAAGCTGATCCGCATCAGCCGAGACACATCGTGTATTAAAAAGCCAAAGCTCCGCTTAAGCTCCTCAGGAAATAGCATGAGACTGAATCCACAAGAAATATTAATAAGCTCGCTTATAGAGTGTTAGCTTATAATAAGCAAGCTTATTATAAGCTAACACAGAATGGCTGAAACGTAAGTAATTGCTACTCTTTCCGAATACCCATAATGTTTCGCTCCAGACAAGAATCAGGCCAAACGGGACACAAGCCATAAAATAGGCAGCTTTATGACCTACTATTTCCTACGTCGACTAAGCCAGACTTTCATCGTACTGCTCGCAATGTCCTTTATTATTTATTCCCTTATAGGACTCATGCCCGGTGACCCAATAGATATTATGGTTCAGTCAGACCCTAACTTGACTGCCGAAGATGCGGCCAGACTTAAAGCGAGCTATGGCCTCGATCAGCCTCTCATTGATAGATATTGGAAATGGTTAAGTTCCGCCGCTAAAGCTGAATTTGGGTACTCGAGAATTTATAACAAACCCGTTCTTGAGATCTTAATCCCTCGCCTTTCTAATACATTGCTGCTAATGGGAAGTAGTCTCATTTTGGCATTAGTTTTTGCTATCCCAATGGGTATATGGGCAGCCGTCCGCACACGTTCGCGCATAGATTTTATAATAAATTTAATTGCCTTAGGGGGAGCATCTATTCCTATCTTTTGGCTTGGGCTGCTTCTAATAGTGGTTTTCTCTGTTTGGCTTGGCGTACTTCCCGCATCGGCAATGTATGAGCAAAATTCGGACACTCTCGACCGAATCAAGCACTTAACGTTGCCCGTGCTCGCGCTTGCTCTCGCCACAATTGGACAATTAACCAGACATATGAGGGCAGCGATGATTGAAGTTTTGGGAGAAGACTATATCCGAACAGCCCGCGCCAAAGGACTAAGGAATAGGAGAATAATTATTCACCATGCACTCCCTAACGCAATGATGCCCGTCATAACCGTGATAACACTCAGCTTTGGGGGTCTATTTTCTGGGGCATTAATCACCGAGACGATGTTTTCATACTTGGGAACAGGGAAGCTTATATTCGATTCGATTATGGGGAACGATTATAATATGGCGCTAGTAAGTCTTCTTTTCGCCACTATTTTGGTGCTTTTCAGTAACTTCGTAGCAGACCTGCTCTATGCTCGGCTTGACCCAAGAGTTCGCTATGATCGGAGGTAGCCGGGGCATGCTGAAAACTATTTTTCCCAGTAAAAGCCATGAAGACGGCCGACCCAGCAAATGGAACTTCCTTCTCACAATATGCAGTGGGCTTATATTAGCACTCATAGTAGGGTTAGTTTTGTTGGCCCCCCTTCTCGAGCATCTTGTGATTGGCGAGGCGTCTAAGATAGATCTATTTAATCGCCACAAAGGTCCTTCACTAAAGCATTTTCTCGGTACCGATGAACTTGGAAGGGACTTACTACTACGCCTCCTCTATGCAGGACGTACATCATTGCTTGTAGGAATCATAAGTGCTCTGTTGACTGCTCTTATAGGGGTAATCATTGGACTTTCTGCCGGTTATTACGGAGGCTGGGTAGATTCAGTTTTAATGAGGTTTACCGATAGCGTCATCGCGCTTCCCATCTTACCGCTGCTAATAGTATTAGCCGCAACTGATCTCACAAAGCTTGGACTACCTCAAAACCTAGGGAAGTCCCCCGAAGCTGCCCTCTATCGAATAATTTTTATAATTTCCTTGGTGGGTTGGACGACTGTTGCCCGTTTGACGCGCGCATCTGTAATATCACTACGAGAACAAGAATTCGTTTTAGCAGCAAAAAGCCATGGAGCCAGCACCCTACGAGTCATGTTTGGGCATATTCTTCCTAACTCGATCTCTCCCATCCTGGTAGCTACAACCTTAACTGTGGGAAATGTCATACTATTAGAATCTGTTTTAAGCTTTCTTGGACTTGGAATTCAACCGCCGACCCCGACGTGGGGCAACATGCTAACTAATGCCCAAGATGTGATTTTTGAGACACCAATGGCCGCTGTATGGCCTGGCTTACTGATTTTCTTGACGGTTATTTCCATAAATTTGCTGGGAGATAGCGCGAAAAGTACTTTGGATCCCAAGAATATGAATTAAATTTCCTTAAGGAAACCTAAAATTCATTCCAATTAGCCAAAAGGGGACGGCCACCCTAAATGATGCCACCAACGCCGACATTGGCCCAAAATCTTCACCACTTCCACAAAATAGTGTATTTCAATCCTGTTACTGTGTATTTTGTATGAACCTTATCTCAATGGCCAACCCTTTGAAGGGCGCAATGAAAAACAATTCACGTGCCACCAGCCCTATAAAAGAACTGGCTAGTGCCCCGGATAGCCCGCCGCTTACCCATACCCAAAAACGCTGGCTCTCTAGGGGTCTTAACCAACCTGGCGGAAAACTGCCCCTATTTGATGAAGATGGAACGAAAATCAAAAAGCGGACCATCCTTAGCTGCATTAAACGTGGTTGGGCAGAGCCATGGTTTTCTAATCCACTTAAACCAGACTGGCTGGTGTGTCGACTTACCAAAGCAGGTAGAAAAAAACTTCGAACCGCTTGATTACACAAACAACCAGATCGGGGAACGGGCACAAGTAATTTCTCCAATATTCTGCTTAACGTTGCGTTTGGAAGCAAAATTTAAGGAACCCTATGTCGCAAGTTTTTGAGATAACTGATATGCTTGTGACCATCCAAATGTCTGATTAATTGTGTTTCTGGAGGCCTACTATTACCAACAGCAAATCCAAACCACTCCTAGATGGAATTGCAAAGCCATCTGATCTCCGACTCCTGGAAGAGAAGGAGCTGAAACAATTATCCGACGAGCTTAGAGGCGAGCTAATAGAAGTTGTATCGCAGACAGGAGGACATCTTGGGGCTGGCCTAGGTGTAGTGGAATTGACGATCGCTTTACACTACGTATTTAATACCCCCGAAGACCTCTTAGTTTGGGATGTTGGCCACCAAGCCTATCCGCACAAAATTTTGACTGGACGGAGAAGCAAGATGGCCACCTTACGCAAATCGGGAGGCCTTTATGGCTTCACGAAACGTAGTGAGAGCCCCTACGACCCTTTTGGTGCCGCCCACTCCTCTACCTCTATATCAGCAACACTGGGAATGGCCGTAGCCCGGGATCTAGACAAGAAAGACCATAACGTTGTTGCGGTCATCGGCGATGGCGCCATGAGCGCAGGAATGGCATACGAAGCCATGAATAACGCTGGCCACTTAGGCAACCGTCTCATTGTAATACTAAATGATAATGATATGTCCATAGCTCCGCCCGTAGGAGCTATGAGTGCGTACTTATCCCGCCTGATTTCCTCTAAGTCCTATAGAAGCTTACGACACGTTGCGACACAGGTTGCAATGAAATTTCCGCGGCCTCTAGCAAAAGGATTTCAAAGGGCTGAAGAATATGCACGCGGCATGATTACCGGGGGTACACTATTTGAGGAGCTGGGGTTTTATTATGTTGGCCCAATAGATGGGCATAACATAGACCATCTACTTCCAGTTTTACGCAATGTCCGTGATGCTGAAAGTGGAGGGCCAGTGCTGATCCACGTTGTCACCCGCAAGGGGAACGGGTACCCACCAGCCGAAAAATCAGCTGACAAGTTTCATGGCGTCGGCAAGTTTAATGTAGTTACTGGTGATCAACCAAAAAAAATAAGCAATGCACCTAGCTATACTTCCGTATTCTCGAATTCTCTGATAAAGGAAGCTAAGCTTGACCCAAAAATCATTGCTATTACGGCAGCAATGCCATCCGGGACTGGCATCGATAAATTCAGCGAGGTGTTTCCAGAACGGACCTTCGATGTTGGGATCGCCGAGCAACATGCGGTAACGTTTGCAGCTGGACTAGCCACACAGGGCTATAAGCCCTTTGTGGCGATCTATTCGACTTTCCTTCAACGTGCGTATGACCAAGTAGTACACGACGTAGCTCTACAATCCCTGCCCGTGCGATTTGCTATTGATCGCGCAGGCCTTGTAGGGGCGGATGGCCCGACCCATGCGGGTTCGTATGACATAACCTATTTATCCGCCCTTCCTAATTTCTGTATCATGGCCGCCTCAGACGAGGCAGAGTTAACCGACATGGTAGCTACAGCCGTGACAATAGATGATTACCCCGTGGCAATTCGATATCCTCGAGGCGACGGTGTGGGGGTAGAAGTACCTGATAAAGGAAAAGTCCTTCAAATTGGAAAAGGTATATGCCACCGAGAGGGGTCACATCTAGCCATACTATGCCTTGGGGGGAAGCTTCAAGAATGTTTGATGGCTGCAGATGAACTGATGACCCGGGGGTGGAGTTCGACGGTAGCAAATGCTCGTTTTGCGAAGCCCCTAGACGAGGAATTAATTAAACAACTGGCATCCAATCATGAGGTGCTTATTACTGTAGAAGAAGGTGCTATAGGGGGATTTGCGAGCCATGTGTCCCATTTTCTCGCAGTTAACGGCTTTCTCGAAAAAGGCCTTAAGCTCCGCCCCATGATATTGCCTGACCGCTTTATATCTCATGGGACGCCGAAAGAGATGTATACGGATGCTGCTATCTCAGCCAGCGACATCGTAAAAACGGCTCTACTTGCTCTCGATCAAACTGCCGAAAATATAATCATTGAGGAACCTGCGTAAAAGGCGAGTAAAAGCAACAAACCTCACACCTAGGTCAAAAAGGCCCTCGGGAAAAACGCCAATTTGTTGCACCGCAAATTAAAGCTCGTTCAACTCTGAAGGTAATTTAAACTCGACTTGCTCCACAATGCCTTCTAGGGTCTGGACATCAATGGGGGCGGCCCTACCGAGATACATAACAACCTCTTGCACCAAATTTTCAGGAGCTGAGGCCCCTGCGGTTATACCGACCGTAGCAACACCCTCTAACCAGGCGGATTGAATACAGTTAGCATTACGTACCAAATAAGTAGGCACCGACATCTCCAGACCTATATCACGCAGTCTATTGGAATTAGAACTAGTCTGGTCTCCAACCACTAATATGAGATCACACTGCTCAGCCAACACTCTAACGGCATTTTGCCTATTTTGGGTTGCGTAACAGATATCCCTCAGGTCCGGGCCTATAATATCAGGAAATCGCCGATGCAGCTCTTTGATTATCTCTCTAGTGTCGTCCACGCTGAGAGTAGTCTGAGTTACGTAAGCAAATGCACCAGCCTCATCTAAAGGAAGGGCGGCAACGTCCGCAACCGAAGAAACCAAAATCACACCTTCCTCTACTCGACCACTAGTACCTTCCACCTCCGGATGCCCCCTATGTCCAATTAAAATAACCTTTCTCCCCTTGGCCGAAAATTTTTGAGCCTCCTTGTGAACCTTCTCAACTAATGGGCACGTCGCATCAATAACTGAAAGGCCCCGTAATTTTGCATCTTCCTCAACTCCTGAAGAAACACCGTGTGCGCTGAAAATTGTATGTGCACCCGTCGGTACTTGCGATAGCTCATCAACAAATATCGCCCCCTTAGCACCAAGCTCCTCCACAACCCTCCGGTTATGAACAATCTCATGCCGCACATAAATAGGTGCTCCATATAACTTGAGAGCACCCTCAACAATACGAATAGCTCTCTCCACTCCCGCGCAAAAGCCTCTAGGTTGCGCTAAAATAACTTGCATGAATCCGCACCTAAACCCTAATCTAAATACATTCAACGCTTTGAGCCTGTATTATACTCTGTAACTAAGAATTAAGTCCAACATTAGAGACTATTCCCATTGACCATCCGGCCTTACATTCTGAGCGACATTTCTTAAGAAGAGGGGAACATGGTTAGAAAGAATTTGTTGATTAGCACAATTTTAGCACTTGTTCTGTTCATAATAGGTTTACCAGCTGTGCAAGCGGCAGATGAGGCGAAAGATGTTATTAAATTTCGGCAAAACCTGATGAAGGGAATTGGTGCCCACATAAACAATATAGCCGCGGTAGCCAAAGGGAAAATATCGTTCCAAGGCAACCTTGTCTCTGATGCACAAGGAATAGTCAATGGATTAGCAACGACGGGCGACCTGTTCCCCGAGGGCACGGAGGGTGGAAAAACTAATGCATTGAGTTCAATATGGGAAGACCGTGCGGGTTTCGAAAAGACCTTAAGAGAGTCTAGTGAAAAAGCCGAACAACTTTTGGGCGTGATCCAGGATTCCGGTGATATTAAAGAAATTGGTGTAGCTCTGGGAGCGCTGGGGAAATCATGCGGGAAATGTCATGAACCTTATAGGAAGAAGATGTAAATCCCACTTAGAGAATATGAGGGCTAACACATATGCTCCTCATTTCCCCAAGCTAATAGTATTCGGCATACTTCTTTCTACCTGCAGCAGTTTAGGTGCGAGGGATATAGTTGCTAACGAGATAGAGAAAGATAGTAACTCTATTATTCGAGGAGGCTACATAGCTCGCACTAGCAACTGCATTTCATGCCATACTGATGTAAAGGACGGAAGCCCCCTTCTTGGAGGGGGACGCCCAATCATAACCAAATTTGGGACATTTTTTTCTCCTAATATCACTGCCGACCCTATTAGTGGGATTGGACAATGGACCCTTGAAGATTTCCGTAACGCCCTGACCCAGGGGTTATCTCCACAAGGAGAACATTATTATCCTGTATTCCCATACACATCGTTTAGTGCCATGTCCGCAGCCGATTCAGAGGATTTATGGCGATATTTGAAGAGCGTACAAGCATTCAAAACCGTCAACCGAAAACACCAAATTAAGTTCCCTTTCTCTCTTTCTCTTGCGCCTCGTTTATGGAAAATGGCATTTTTCAGTTTCAAACCCCTCGAATTTAACCCCAAAAAATCACTGCGTTGGAACAGGGGTATGTACATTGTGGAAGTCCTGGGACACTGTCAAGAATGCCACAGCCCCAGGAATTTTATGGGAGCACTGAGCAAAAAAACTGCTTATTCAGGCGCCAAGCATCCAACCGATAATGGCTATATCCCGAACATCACTCCTGACCCAACATCGGGAATTGGCCACTGGGATGAAGATGATATATCTTGGTTTCTGGAAACAGGGTTTCTACCCGACGGGGATATTACTAGCGGGGTGATGGCTGAGATTGTAGAGACTGCTACCAGCCAGCTCACGACGGGCGACCGCCAGGCTATAGCCACTTTCCTCAAATCACTACGCCCTATAAAAAATCCGTCCCTAGAGAGGGAAACGGAGAATGCAGAGGAAGACTGGTAAGTGCATACTCCGCTTTACAGCAACTAACCCAAGAACCCCCCTATCAAGACTAGCTTTGGTTGAACTTAGGATCTCGCTTTTCCCGAAGTGAAGCCACACCCTCTAGCACATCAGGGCCAGAAAAACCCAACATCTCAAGAGCAGCTGAGGAGTCAAATATGGGCCCCGCCATTCGCAACCAGCTATTAAGGGTATACTTAGTCCATTGTACGGCCGTGGCCGAGCCATCTGCAAGTTTGAGGGCGACCTCCAATGATTTTTCTTCGAGCTTAGCATCCTCAACGCAAAGGGAAACAAGCCCTATCCTCTCTGCCTCCTCCCCTTTAACAGTTTCACATAGCATCAAATAATACTTTGCCTTCGCCATTCCGCACAACAATGGCCAAATGATTGCCGCGTGATCACCCGCTGCCACACCCAGACGGGTATGCCCATCAATAATTTTAGAAGATTTACTCGCTATGGAGATATCACAAAGCAAAGCGACTGCGAGACCGGCACCCACTGCGGGGCCGCGTATACAAGAAACGGTTGGCTTCCTGCAATTTATAAGATTATAGACTAGGTCTCTGGCTTCCTGAAATATTCTTGCCCTAGCATCAAAGCTCGCTGCGCTCCCCTCGACCAAGCTAAAATCACCACCAGCTGAAAAGGCCTTCCCGGCCCCCCTAACCAGCACTACCCTACAATTATTATCTTCACTAACAATGGGCCAAATTCTCACTAGCTCCCTATGCATGTCAGCAGAAACAGAATTAAGCGTATCCGGTCTATTAAGTGTTATACGTAAAACACCGTCCAAAGGCCGGTCAAATTCAAGTGTCTCAAACTCTTTATAGGGACTCAACGACGGGGAATTCATAGGGCTCCTCTGTCTAAAGCATCTTAAGGGCTACACTTACCCCATCAATGATAGGGGATAGATTAGCGCCTGTTTTACCCATCCAGCATATCACAACAAAACCAACTGGAAGAAGGCAGACGTCCCCCCAGACATCAAAGGGGTGCTCCACGCGATTTGGCGGGCACCCCCTCAATTTACTGGCTCTCCACTTTGACTAGCAGAGAATCTAAACCTTCTGGACCCCAAGAACCTCGCGGTACACTAGGCGATCCCGATCCGGCTTATCTCTTACGCCCACCTGTGCGCCGAGCGGCGCCTCTCCGGGCGGTTTTCCTCGCGGTGGACTTCCGCTTAGTAGTCTTCTTAGCAGTCTTCCGCTTAGTAGCCTTCTTAGCAGTCTTCCGCTTAGTAGTCTTCTTAGCAGTCTTCCGCTTAGTAGCCTTCCTTGCAGTCTTCCGCTTGATAGTCTTCCTTGCGGTCTTCCGCTTGATAGTCTTCCTTGCGGTCTTTCGAGCAGACGCTTTACGTTTACTCGTTGCTTTCTTTTTCTTCGCTGGTGCCATGCTAACGAAACCTCTACAGACGCTGTTGGTTATAGTTAACGCCGCCAGTTTTACGCGACACAAAAATCTAAACAAACACGTCCCGCTTAATCAGCGACGTGCTATTGTTATACAACTTTGCGAAACACGCAATTGCAAAAAGTGATTAATTTTTGAAAAATTTTTGGAGGGATAGGGGGATAAAAACGCTATATTCCACTTAATGACTGCCCAAAACAGATAACTCGACACAAACAGTCATGCAAGCCACCGCTTGCGTCTCCTATAATGTTTGACATCTTTAAAGCTTTTACGCTCCCCACTAGCTATTCCTAAGTAAAATTCTTTTACATCTTCATTATCCCGAAGGTCTGCAGCATTGCCATCCATTACAACGCGACCATTCTCTAGAATATAGCCGTAGTCAGCATACTTAAGCGCCATATTAGTGTTCTGCTCAGCGAGCAAAAAAGTTACCCCTTCAGACTCATTTAGCTTTTGTACTATATCGAAAATCTCCTCAACTAGTTGCGGCGCTAGGCCCAAAGATGGTTCATCCAGAAGTATCATCTTTGGACGAGCCATTAAGGCTCGCCCCACTGCCGTCATTTGTTGCTCGCCTCCAGAAGTGTAGCCCGCCTGAGACTTCCGACGTTCCTTCAACCGAGGGAAATACTCATAAACCATGGCCAAATCATCATTAATTTGTGATCTCTGGCCCAACCTTGTATACGCGCCGGTTAAAAGATTCTCCTCGACGGTCAGGTGTTCGAAACAATGGCGGCCTTCCATCACCTGAATAACACCCTTCTTTACTAGTTCATTTGGTGACAACTGATCTATTCGTTCGCCCAGGTACTCTATGGAACCTTTGGTTACCTCCCCGCGCTCAGATTGCAGCAAATTTGAGACTGCCTTTAAGGTCGTCGTCTTTCCTGCTCCATTAGCACCCAGAAGGCTGACGATCGAGCCACGAGGAACATTGAAAGACACACCTTTCAGGACAAGAATGACGTGGTCGTAAATAACCTCAATGTTATTCACATTCAGCAAATAATCTGACGATTTTGTCACCCTTAAACTCCCCCAATGTCACCTAGAGAGACAAAGTATCCCGAGGTAGATTTTATAATTCCCGTAGAGAGGTGATAGAGCAATCGATCAGCTACAGTCTTTTCGAATTTCATAATTCCACTTCTCAGCTTCTTTACTAGCTGCCTCCTCAAGCATTGGCCTTACTACTTCCTTCATAGGCTCAATCCAATCACTCACGATGACCCATTTTTCTCCGTCCCATTCTTGGAATAAAACTGGCCCACTCCCCTCGTGATCAGCGCACGTAACCTTAAATGGTTTGCCAAAACCCGTCGCGCCTAGCTCTTCTAGGCGCTCATCAGTTAGATTGATGTGTTCAAGCCCCCATCTCATTTCTTCACCGGTTATGGTTCCGCCAAACTCGACTATTGCGTTACGCAAACCTTCAGCAATCAACATTGCATTGAATACACCTCGCGACCAAAGCACATCCCCATAATCGTGCTCCTTTGCTAATTCAATATCGCCGCCATAAGCGTACTCCAAAATATCCTTGTGAAGTCTTGAAAAATCCCCAGGGGCATGAAAGGTCGCGGCGCGATAACCCTTCGCCTTCAAACCAGCCGGCCTGGTGTCCACTTCATCTCCTGACCACCAGACGCCAATAAATTTATCCATGGGAAAGCCAAATTCGGATGCTCGGGAGATTGCTGTGGCATTCATGTTCCCCCACCCCCACATGAACATGTAATCGGGCTTCCAACGTGCAATTTTCCGCCACTGGCTACGCTGATCCTGCATTTGGGCCATGGGAACAGCCCACGTTTTCAGCTCGTAGCCGAACTTTTCACCAAGGACCTCTAGGAGGTGAATCGGTTCCTTTCCATAGCCTGATTCAAGGAAAATGAACCCGATCTTTTTATCCCTAAGGTTTTCCATCCCGCCCATTTCTGCCCCAATATATTTAATAAACGCCGAAGCTTGGGACCAATAGGTGGTAGGAAAATTGAATACCCAGGGAAACCAACGCCCATCAGCAGCACCACTAAAACCGTACCCCATGGTTAGAAGAGGTATCTTATCTACGCGGGCTTTAGGAACTAATTTATAGGTCAACCCCGTACTAAACGGATTCGAAACCAGCGGTTTCTTCCCTTTCAATCTTTCATAGCACTCCACCCCACGGTCCGTCCGATACCCAAACTCGCATTCCTCCCAGATTATTTTCCGACCTTCTATACCACCGTCACGCTTCGTAATCATTTCAAAGTAGGCATTTAACCCATTTGCTACCTTGACCCCGTTTGCCGCAAATGGCCCGGTGCGGTAGGTATATAAGGGAACGTAAAGACTATCTTCTTCAGCGTACGATACTGAACCCAAAGGGGCTATGATGGCCGCCCCAATAAAACCGCTCAAAAGAAATTTCAACAACCTCATTTTAGCCTCCCTGGGTTTACAACCATACCACTTGAAAACGTGTGACCCTAACATACTCGCAAAAACAGAAGCAATTCCGGCTCACCACCCACAAATCAATAGGGGAAGGGCCATTGTCTCAATTTTTCTTTAACAATTTGCCAAAGCCTAGCTAAGCCAGCAGGCTCCACGATAAGGAAAAAAATAATTAACCCACCAAACAACATGTATTCTACGTGTTGAATCACGTGCGAAGGAATATCAATTTGCAAGAGTGGGAAAAAATTTCTTAAAAAAACCGGCATTAACACTATAAATGCAGCGCCTAAGTAGGAGCCTAAAATACTGCCCAGGCCTCCAATCATAATCATAAATAAAACGGGGAACGACGTTACAAAAATACCAAATGCCTCCGGATCAACATTCTCCAAATAAAACATTACATACATAGCGCCACCTATGCCTATATAGAATGAGCCAATAGCAAATGCCGAAAGTTTGGTGGCTAAGGGCCGAATACCAATCAGCTCAGCCGCAATATCCATGTCCCGTATAGCCATCCAGGAACGCCCTATCCTTCCTCGGACCAAATTCTTTGCACAAAGAGTTAATACAAATACGATGCCCAACATGAGCAAGTACTTTGCCCAACTTGGAGCATCTGGCCCCATGACCAGGATACCAAACAACTCCCGCGGAGGCGCGCCAATGGTACTGGACGGACTATAATCGGAAAGCCAATCTATACGATTGATACACCACTCAACAAAAAATTGGGCCGCAAGAGTCGTGACAGCAAGGTAAAAGCCTTTAATTCGGAGGCTTGGAATCCCAATTAGAACTCCGAAAATAGCGCTAATTAAGCCGGCCAGAAGAAAAACGACTAAAATATTCAACTCGGGAAAACTAGTTGTTATCTTGAAAAATGAATAGGCACCGATAGCCATAAAACCACCCGTCCCCAAGGAGATTTGGCCGGCGTATCCGGTTAAAATATTCAGGCCCAACGCGCAAAGGCCCAGACACATCACGGGAAACAAAATCACTTGAAAGAGATAATCATTCCCAAAAAGGGGCGGGACAACACACGCAAAAACCATAAAAGCCCAGAATAAGTATCTATCTTGAGCTATAGGAAATATTTGCTGGTCCGCAGCGTAACTTGATTTATATTGACCTGTCTCGCGATAAAGCACCTTTGTATCCCTATACTCTCTCGATTATTTTTTCTCCGAAGAGACCCTGTGGTCGGAACATCAAAAATACCAGAGCCAAAACATAGGCAAACCATTGTTCAATTGATCCCCCCAAGGCATCTCCCCAATACAACTCCGCTATTTTCTCCCCAACCCCGATTATGAGGCCACCAACAATTACCCCTGGAACGGAGGTAAACCCCCCTAAAATCAGTACGGGAAATGCCTTCATAGCTATCAACACCAAACTAAAATCTACGCTACTACTTGCTCCCCACATTATCCCCGTGACCAACGCCACCAGGCCAGCAACTGACCAAACTATTACCCACATAGACCTCAAGGGAATCCCAACTGAGAGGGCGGCCTGATGATCATCGGCAACGGCACGCAAAGCACGCCCAACAGGGGTCTTTTGGAAAAATAGGGTTAAAATTACAACGAGTAATGCAGCACACACTCCAGCAGTTAGATCTAGCTTCTGTAACCAAAGTTCGCTACCCAAAAACGGGATAATTAGCGGTCCAGTTCCAATATGCAACGCCTCCGTGGGAACCAATTTTGGAGAAGAACCACCGAATATGAATTCCCCGAAGCCCTCTAGGAAAAAAGCCAATCCAATGGTGGCCATAAACATAATAATCTGATCTTGATTCACCAAGGGTCGCAAGACTACCCGCTCGACAGCAAAAGAAAGACCTACCATTACCAACATGGCAACAATAATTGACAATACGATTCCCAAACCCGCTTCATAAACCGTAATCATGCACAGGGCCGCAAACACCATCATGATGCCTTGGGCAAAATTAAACACGCCTGAGGCCTTATAAATCAGACAGAAACCTAGGGCGACAAGCGAGTACATCACACCGGCCATCAAACCCTCAAGAATGATCTGGAGGAAAAATACTGGGTCTTCTACTATTTGCAAAATGGGATCAACCGTGACGGCATAAAGAAAATCCATGTGTCCTAATTCCTACTCGCCTTCTTTTCCAACGAAGCGTTAATTTCCAGATACCCCTAAATAGGCGTCTATGACATGTTTATCGGCCCGCACTTCACTGGGCGAACCATCTGCTATTTTTTGCCCATAATCTAATACTACAACGCGATCAGAAATATCCATAACCACCCCCATATCATGCTCGATTAAGGCTATTGTGGTTCCAAAGTGATCATTCACATCGAGTATGAAACGACACATGTCCTCCTTCTCTTCTGTATTCATGCCAGCCATTGGTTCGTCCAAAAGCAATAGTTCCGGTTCCGCAGCAAGGGCCCTACCCAACTCTACTCGTTTTTGTAAGCCATAAGGCAACCTAGATACTATCGTTTTGCGTATCGCCTGAATTTCTAAAAAATCAATGATTTCCTCCGCCTTCCGGCGATGCTCCAACTCTTCGTTCCGGGCAGGCCCAAAATGCAACGCTTGCCACAAAAAGTTTTTGCTCATCTTCGTATTGCGCCCAGTCATAATGTTATCAAGGGTTGTCATGCCACGGAAAAGTGCAATGTTTTGAAATGTACGGGCAACACCCGCCCTGGCCACCTCGGCTGGCTCCATCTTAGCTCGGCTGACCCCTTTAAATAAGATAGTGCCACTATCGGGAGTGTAAAATCCATTAATGACGTTGAGCATAGAGGACTTGCCTGCACCATTGGGACCTATAATGGCAAGAATCTCTCCCTGATCAACGCCGAAGCTTATGTCATGCAACGCCTGCACAGCACCAAAACTAAGTGAGATATTTTTGACTTCTAACATTTATCTCTTTGCCTTTTCCATCTACCTACTAGCATTTATACTGCCCTAACGCCCCCATTTAACTGGCCTCCACCTCCGATACTCACATCGCGGATGGCTAACGTAGCTTGGATAGAACCCGTACGCCCATCCTCAAAGGTAACCTGGGCATCAATATCGACACTATCTTGGCCAGTATAAAGAGCCTCTATGAGCTCGGAGTATTTATCGGCAATAAAACGCCGACGCACCTTCCTTGTTCGGGTAAGCTCATTATCATCTGGGTCAAGCTCTTTGTGCAAAATAAGAAATCGGGTAATCTGCGATGCACTCAATTTTTTGTCCTGCGCCAAACTTCCGTTAACCCTTTCTATATCCCTACCAACTAATTCATAGACCTCACTCTTTGACGCTAAATCCGTATAACTAGTGTATGATAAGCCCTTGCGTTCCGCCCAATTTCCCACTGCCTCCAGATCGATATTAACAAACGCCGTCACTGCGTCATGGCCATTTCCAAACGCCACTGCCTCACGCACATAGGGGCTAAATTTTAATTTATTTTCTATATATTTTGGTGCAAACATTGCCCCATTGTTGAGCTTGCCCACATCTTTAGCCCTGTCAATTATCCTAAGCTGCCCGTCGCCATCAATTAACCCCGCATCACCAGACCGTATCCACCCGTCAGCTGTTAATGTCTCCGTGGTAGCCTCGGGGTTTTTGTAATACCCCTTAAACACCCCAGGACTGCGGCACAACACCTCTCCGTTGTCCTCAATACGTATTTCAACCCCTGGATATGGCACACCCACGGAGTCTGCGTACACCTCCCCATCTGCTTGCCCGACGACAAGAGCGGTTGCTTCCGTCATCCCATAGAGTTGTTTTATGTTCACCCCAATAGATCGATAAAACGTAAATATTTCGGGTCCTATGGCTTCACCGGCTGTGTAGGCAATCCGCATCCGTGAAAACCCTAAATTATCACGAAGGGGACCATAGACGAGAATTCTACCCACAAAATACAAACACCGAGACAAAACGCCTACCTTTCTGCCGTCCATGATCTCCGGACCAATACGTTCCGCCAACTTCATAAAAAAACTAAATAATTTTCGCTTCACCCAACCGGAGTCCTCGATGCGGACCATAACAGTGGTGAGTATGTTCTCCCATATTCTGGGAGGAGCAAAAAAACACGTGGGGCCAATTTCACGAACGTCCTGTAAAACTGTATCAGCACTCTCCGGACAATTAACGGTGAAGCCCCTGCACAACGCCTGGCCATAAGAAAATAAATGGTCACCAATCCAAGCCATAGGCATGTATGCCACCACCTTTTCATTCGAGCTTAAATTGTCATGTTCGATGCCACTCCATGAAGTAGATATCACGTTCTCATAGGTCAACATAACGCCCTTGGGTTGGCCCGTGGTGCCCGAGGTGTAGAGCATAACTGCAATGTCTTCGCCTTCTCCCTTACCTATCTCCTCATCTATAAAATTCGGCTTTCCAAGCTCAAACTCCGTACCCCGTCTCACAGAATCCGCATAGGACATTAAGCCCGGTTCATCGTAATGACGCAAACCTCTATCATCCTCAAAAATAATGAAGTCTAGGTTGGGCAATTGCTCCCTAACAGTAAGCAACTTATCCACCTGTTCTTGGTCTTCAACAACCGCGAAACGCACTTCGGCATGGTCTAGGATAAATACCATCTCATCGGCAATTGAGTCCTGGTACATGGGAACTGGAACTCCGCCAAGCATTTGCGCAGCCATAATCCCGAAGTACAGCTCCGGTCTATTATCTCCAATTATCGCGACCTTATCACCACGCTGAAATCCACATTCCGCCAACCCACCCGCCAATGAACGAGCCTCAATTAAATACTCCCGCCAGGTCCAAGATTGCCATATGCCAAAATCTTTTTCGCGGATAGCTGTTCGGTTCCCTCCAGAAGCCGCCAGACAAGCCAAAAGCTTTGGGAACGTCCGAAACGCCCTCAAATCGCCTTCACCCAGAACCGCCATATTTTTCTCCTGCCCACTATACAACGTACGCCCCGTTCTAAAGGATTCAATTTATCCTGCCAATGGGTAGCACTTCTGTAGGCACAGATAAAAGAACATAAGAAGCCGCTACCTATATTTCTCCAATCAGTTCAACTGGGTTTCTGAGCCGAACGGGTCTGGACCACATCATCTGCAAGCTTACCTGTCAGCTCCTGTAACCGATCAAAACTATAGTCAAAGCTTCCCACACCCTTGGTCAAAGACCGGAGTTCTATAACCAAGTCTTGTACCTCAATCTCGGGTATTTGAGCCGATACAGTATCCCAACCAAGCCAACTTTCGCGAGGCTCAAAACCGAGAATCTGCCCGCGCCTCCCGCTAATCAACCTCTGCACCTGTGGAGTGAACTCATTCGGCACATGTACGTGGACAACATAAATAGGCTCCAGCAAAACGGGGCTGCATTGTGGCAAGCCCGCATCCATTGCCAACCTACCCGCTGCAGTAAAAGCCATCTCAGAGCTATCCACTGCGTGGTATGAACCGAAGACTAAAGTAACCGAAACATCGACAACCGGGAATCCAAGTGGGCCTTCATCACAATATCCTTGAACCCCATTTTGAACAGCGGGTATGTATTGCTTGGGAACCACCCCTCCCGAAATTTGGTCTGTAAATTCGAAACCACCACCTCGAGGCAGGGGTTTTATGTCGAGAAATACGTCCCCAAACTGACCATGCCCCCCACTCTGCTTCTTATGCCGCCCCTGTATGCGGCTGACAGTCTTTCGAATTGTTTCTTTATAGGGCACCTGAGGTTTTTCGGTTATCAGTGGTAACCCATATTTGGTGCGGGCGCGCTCTATGGCAATCTGAAGATGAATTTCTCCCTGTCCCCTCAATAACATCTGATGGGTCTCAGAATTGGCTTGGAAACTCAGAGACCTGTCTTCCTCTCCTAACTTGTGCAAGGCGTCAGATAATTTCACTTCGTCTTGGCGGCTCTCCGCCTTAATCGCAAGAGAGTAAATAGGAGACAAAACTTCCACCGCAGGAGCTTTAGGGATAACAGGCTCATTAGTGGTTGAAATTACATCGCCAGTTTTAAGATTTTCCATTCGGCCCAGAGCAACAATGTCCCCTGCAAGGGCTTCTGACACCTTCGTGATGGTCTGGCCAAACATTCTATTGACGCTTGCCACTCTCTGGCCATTCAAAATGGTGCCATCTTTTATTGAACCGTGCCAAATCCGAGCTAATGACATCCTGCCACTGGAGGCAGTATGGTAGGTCTTCAATACCTGGGCTACGCAGTCGGCCTCCATTGGACCACCAACTCGGTCTGCAGTGATTGAGTTATGAGGCACATCGTGCCTGAGAGATTTAAGCAGTCGGTGGACCCCGTTTGTGAGCTCTGCGGAACCGATTAACACAGGAGCAATTTTAGCTGCCCCAAATGCACCATGCCAGTTTTCATAAATTTCTTGCAACGCGGGAATATCGTCCTCCAATAAACGCTCCAGAAGAGAGTCATCAAAATCAGATAATCCTTCCAATAATTCTGTACGTGTGACCTCGAGGTCACCAACCATCTCAGGCGGAACATCTGCCATGTCTGATTTAGCATCAGCTACGTACCGATGGGCTCTTTTGTGGATCACGTCAACGTAACCTACGACTTCCTCCCCTTCAATCAAAGGAAGCTGCCTAACTGCAATTGCCCTGGAAGTTATTTCCTTTAACAAGCGTAAGAACGTTGTCAGTGGAGCACTCACTCGATCCATTTTGTTTATAAAGATCAGGTATGGAACATGATGAATGTCTAGAAACCTAATTAACGGGGCCATTGCAACAACTTTGGTGTTATCTGGTTCACAAACAATGATTGCAGCATCCACACAAATAAGTACATCTAAGCACTCTTGTAAAAGCTCTATCGATCCCGGGCAATCCAACAAATTAAAGCTATCGCCGAGAAATTCACAATTCGCGGAGGAAACCTCCACACTCATTGTTCGAGATTTAGCCTCAGCAGACCCATCTCCAACGGTATTGCCATCTTTTATTGTCCCTTTGCGACTGATCGCACCGGTGGCAAACAAAAGATTCTCAAGTAATGTAGTCTTACCGCTCGAATAAGGCCCTATAAGAGCTATGCTACGGGGGCTAGTGATCGAGTTAGCTGCCATGTCATAAGTACTCCCTCTTGACTGCACTGAACTATTCACATACGTCCACTCCTGCCTAATTTTTTATGGCCGTAGCCCTACTGGCAAGCAAAACCGTCATTTGAATTTCAAGAATATTTTATACTCGTCCCATAACGCACATATCCAAAAAGTTACGCCATCCAGTCTCCACTCTCTACTGGAGCAACAACACTCTCATGGCGCCCCTGAGTTGCCTGGGTAATATGGTTCTGATTGCTTTATAATCAGCGGGTTAGCTATGTTTCTGGAATCAGGCGCACCCGAGCCCTGATAAAAAAACACCCTGAAACCAACCCACTCGACGATTGGGCTGCGGTACCCGAACAGTTTTTGTGGGAGCTAGCAGCTACAATCCTCTGGCAAATTATTATGGCCCATCGGTTAATAAAAATCGTTGCGACGAGTAGTCATGCCTCCGATTCGCGACCGACAAACGAGGAATCTCTGATTAAATCCGGCATTACTCCAAGCTTCACCGAGCCTTGGAAAAGACTAACCAAAAACTACCGTAAAAACTTTTATTTCCACTGAAAAGGACGAATGCCATAGGCCAGGCATGCACATACTGCCTGTTCAATACTCACCTTCTAGACGATCGCCATTCGCATAGTACGTTGTGCCTGTGCCCTTGCGGGCCCCGTCAACGAAGGAGCCCTCAAACCGATCTCCCTCCTGATAATATACTATCCCGAAACCGTTTTGCAGACCGTGCAGAAACCCTCCCTCATATCGGTCACCATTCGCGTATACTAGAACTCCCTGACCGTGCATCTGACCATCCTTAAATTCACCCTGATATTGATGACCCGCTGCGAATTCAAGCGAGCCTTGCCCATTTTGCTTGCCACCAGAAAATTCACCTTCATATCGGTCACCATTTGCCAAGGTAAGTGTCCCATGCCCTTCCATCTGACCCGATACGAAGTTCCCCTCATAAATGTGCCCAGATTCATAGACAAACCTCCCAGTTCCATGCATCTGACCACCTACTATTGCCCCATTATATCGATTCCCATTTGCGAATAAAAAGCTGCCAACACCTTCTCGCAGGCCGTTTCTGAACTCACCCTCATATCGATCACCATTGGCAAACACAAATAACCCTTGGCCATGCATTTGGTCTGACTCGAACTCACCTTCATACCGGCTTCCATCTACAGAAATAGATACCCCCCACCCGGAACGTTGGCCCAAAACAAAAGAACCTTCATAACGATCGCCACTAGCGAAGGTGAAAACACCCTCACCGTCTAATTGCCCCTCTAGAAACTCACCCTGATACACGTCACCATTTTCATACCTGAAAATTCCAACACCATGCATTTCGCCAAGCTTCAGGCCACCTTCGTAAGTACTCCCATTGGCAAATTCTATCTTCCCCTCCTTCAAAGAAGTCGCATTGGAGGGGCTGACCTCAACGACACCTGTCTCCTGGGCCATTCCCGGCGCTAAGGGCCATACCGCCAAGCATGCAGACAGGCAAAGAACACAAAGACTGGATTGTATTTCTAAAGTCAATCTTTCTCGAAAAATCACCTCTTCCTCCAATAAACTCTGGCGAACCCCTATACTCAGCGCCTAACAACCGAAAAGACTACAAAGGCCGCAGCTAGGCCCATCCCTAATTAATTGCTAATTTAGCGCGTTGCCGCTAGCTTTGCACCACCTACCAGATTTAAAAGCTACAAATTGCTAATCACAACGGGGCCCTTTAATTGCAAAAAGAAACTCCTTACGCTCTGGAAATCAAGGAACTCATCCGCACAATTCCCAACTATCCTAGTCCAGGCATAATGTTTAGGGATGTTACCACACTCTTAGGCCACTCCAAGGGGCTTCACGCAGTAACCGAGTGCTTCATGCAAAGGTATCGCGGAGAAACACTATCTAAAGTGGCTGGGATAGAAGCCAGAGGGTTTATTTTTGGAGCTATTCTTGCGGCGAATTTGGGAATTGGCTTTGTTCCCATCCGAAAACCAGGGAAACTACCGGCTGAAACCTTCTCCCGGGACTATGAGCTGGAGTATGGCTCAGCGAGCCTAGAAATCCATACAGACGCAGTAACTGCATCCGATAAAATTTTATTAGTTGACGATTTATTAGCCACTGGTGGTACTGCTGAGGCAGCAGCGGAATTACTTGAAAAGTGTGGCGGCGCAGTCCGGGAATGTTGTTTTGTCGTGGACTTGCCAGATCTTGGAGGAAGAGAGCGCTTGAAAAAGGCTGGGCACTCGGTTTTTTCAATTTGCGAGTTTGAGGGCGAGTAAACATCTGGGTCTTTCAAACTCACGTTATCGACAATCGCTGTTCGACCTCACCGCACACATAGTGGTATAAAAATGTGTGAACCTCCTGGATTCTGGGAGTGGAATCTGATGGAACAGAAACAACCATGTCGGCCATAGCTGCCCGGCCGCCGCCGCGGCCAGTAAAAGCTATTGTCTTCATGTCTTTGGCCTTAGCCGCTGAAAGTGCCCTAATAATATTCTCGGAGTTGCCACTCGTACTTAAAGCCCAGACAACACCACCAGCCTCGCCCAACGCTTCCACCTGTCTAGAGAAGATAGTCTCAAACTCAAAGTCATTGCTCCACGCTGTTGTTATGGCAGGGTCCGTGCCCAAAGCAAGAACCTTGTATGGCGGCCGATTTACCAAGAACCTTCCGACTAACTCACCCGCAATATGCATGGCGTCCGCGGCAGAGCCTCCGTTCCCACACACAAGGACACATCTGTGGTTGGCGAGCGCTGCTACAAGGGTATCTACGACCTGCTGTACTGGGTCTTCAAGCCCACCTTCCGCCATAGCCGTCAGGAGGCT
>CACETT010000015.1 GCA_902562525.1 uncultured Alphaproteobacteria bacterium | reverse complement strand
ATGGTTTTTTCCCTATTTCGAAGTGCTGCAATTGCTGAAGGCATAGCGGCTCGTGCTGCAAGTGGAATTGCAAGTAGTGAGAATGCAATGGAGGTTGGGGCTATGACCCGCTCATATGCGGTAAAAGCATGGGGTCTGGTGGAAGCAGAAGGACTTAGTTAAGGCAGACGGAATTTATCTAACCAGAAGATTTCTATCAGTGTTATATAAACGGTGTTTGGTTTTCTGGACCGGTATAGGGAAGGCTGGGCTTTTTTGTTTAGTCATTCCCCAGTGAATCGCGGTCGCCGTTTATTTAAAAATGCGTCCACGCCTTCCACAAAATCTTTTGTTCGTGAACTTTCCATTATGCCTTGTGCCTCAGCCTCAAGTTGGTCACTAATGCCTCTTTCTAGTGACTTATTTAGCAAAGATTTGGCTTTACCATAAGCCGCCGTTGGCCCGTTCCCGAGGCGTTCGGCCAGGGTCATGGTTTCACTCTCTAGGTTTTCAGGAGCTGTAACAAAGTTGATAAGGCCGAGTTCTTTAGCTTTCTCAGTACCAAATCGATCGCTGAGTAGAACAAGTTCCATTGCCTGATGATAACCAATTAGCCTTGGAAGAGAATGTGTTGAGGATCCATCTGGACTCACTCCCAGCATTGAATATGCTAGCGTAAAAGTCGAGTTCTCGGCGGCTATAATCATATCGCAGGCCATGGCGATGGAAAAACCAGCACCGGCAGCAGCACCATGTACACTCGCTAGGACAGGCTTTGGCATTCTTCTAATCGCTATTATGGCATCATGAAGATCGTGAGTAAGATCCAACATATACCGGTCCACACCATTTCCTATTCGCTCACTGAAGGCCCGTATATCTCCTCCAGCCATGAAGGCAGCTCCTGCTCCCTTTAGAACTACGCAGCGAACTTCTTTATTCATTTCGGCCGACAATATTTCTTCTCTTAATTCTGAGGCCAGAACATGGTCTATTGCATTGAGGGAATCGGGACGATTCAGAGTTATTTGAGACACGGAACCGCTAATTTCTTGTATAACCGTTTTGGACATATTTTTCTCTTCTTCAGGCGTTAATGATTTATCAACTCAAATCTAGCGGGAGGCCAAGCGCACCGCACCGTCGAGTCGAATAGTTTCTCCGTTTATCATGTTGTTATCGAATATCGAAATAAGTAATTCAGCATATTCGGTTGCTTTACCTAGACGCTGAGGGAAGGGGGTTCCTTTGGCCAGAGATTCTTGAACATCAGCTGGTAGGCCATCCATCATAGGTGTGTCAAAAAGTCCGGGTGCTATAGTGACCACTCTAATCCCATATTGAGCAAGGTCTCGGGCAGCGGGGAGTGTAAGGCCAATTATGCCTCCTTTGGATGATGAGTAGGCCACCTGTCCAACTTGTCCTTCGTAGCCAGCTACAGAAGCGGTATTTACTATTAGGCCCCTACAACCATCGTCATCGGTGTCATTATTTTGCATTGAGGCTGCTACAGCTTTTAGGACATTGAAGGAGCCAATTAAGTTAACTGAGATTACCTTTGCATAGTCTTTTAAGGCGAGAACACCCTTTTTTCCTATGATTCTCCCAGGGCTTCCTATGCCAGCACAATTGGCCAGAAGAGAAATTTCCCCGAATTGTTCCTTTGCGGCCTCAATAGTTCTATTGATACCCTCCTCATCTGTTACGTCCATGGCCCAGGAGTGGGAGTTGTTCGTGCCCAGTTTTTCGACTGTTGCGGCAGCTCGTTGTTCGTCTAAGTCTATGATGGTTACCTTTCCGCCTCTATCAATAACCTTGCTTGCGGTAGCAGCACCTAAACCAGAGGCGCCACCGGTAATGACTGCATGACTATTTTTCAGTTCCACAAAAAGCCTCCTTTTAAATCATGGTGAGACGATTTTCTTTCCTCAGCGTATCCATTCTAGTGCAGGACATTGTCTCTAAGTTTCGCACAAATAAATTACAATAATTTGGTTTTTACTGGTTAGGAATCGCCCCTGGAATTTATGACTGGAATTGTTCAGTTAAGATGCGCTCTTCGAGATCGTGCTCAGGGTCGAAGAGCAACCGTATGGTCCGGGCCTTCTCCTGTCTGATAGAGACCTGTTTCACACGACGCGCTTCGGTATAGTCGGCAGTCGCGCTAACGGGACGTTTTTCAGGCTCTAAAATACGCAGGCGCACGGTGCTAGTTTCGGGGAGAAGTGCGCCGCGCCAGCGTCTTGGGCGAAACGCGCAAATAGGAGTGAGTGATAACAGGCGTGAGCTAAGAGGAAGAATAGGTCCGTGTGCCGAGAAGTTATAGGCAGTGCTTCCTGCGGGTGTTGCGGTCATCACTCCATCGCAAATTAATTCCTCTAATCGATTCCGACCGTCGACAGAAATCTCAACCTTCGCTGCATACCTACTTTCCCTGATCAATGAGACCTCGTTGATGGCGAGGCCTTCTACCACGTTGCCATCTTCGCATTCTGCAATCATTTTCAATGGGTGTAGATTGGCTGGTTGCGCTTCGCTGACCCGTTTAGGTAGATCTGCGGTTTTGTAGGCATTCATCAGAAAACCGACCGTTCCCTGGTTCATTCCATAGATAGGAATTTCATGATCTATGTATTGGTGGAGTGTTTCTATCATAAAACCATCACCACCCAAGGCTACAATGACCGTGGCCTCGTCGGGGGCCGCATTTCCGTAAAGTTCCGCGAGGGTCTCTAGGGATTTTTGTGCACTTGGGGTGCCCGATGCGACAAATCGTATTTTATGTTGATCCATGGTTGGAGATGCCTTCTCAGGGTCATCACGAATGTGCAGAAAGTTATCATAGTTGTGGCCAAACAGTATCTGATAAGGAGGCGGCTTGACAGAGAAATATAGTTAGTTATCCACCCGTCACACTCATATGACGCTCAACTGCAGGTGAAGATGTTCTCCGGTCTATAATAAAATCATGACCTTTTGGTTTGCGGGATATAGCTTCATTTATAGCCTCGATTAGTGCGCTCTCATCTGCACTTTTTCGCAGAGGGCTCCGCAAATCAGCTGAGTCATCTTGGCCTAGGCACATATAGAGCGTTCCGGTGCATGTTAGCCGCACGCGATTACATGACTCGCAAAAGTTGTGGGTCAGTGGTGTTATGAAGCCAAGCCGCTGTCCAGTTTCCTCAATACGCATGTACCTTGCCGGGCCACCTGTTTGATAATCAATGTCGGTGAGGGTCCAGTTTTTCCGTAGACGGCTTCGTACGATAGAGAGAGGTAAATATTGGTCATTCCGATCGCCAGATATTTCCCCCATTGGCATGGTTTCTATTAGGGTGAGATCAAAGCCATTGTCGCCACACCACTTAATCATATTATCAAATTCTGTTTCGTTCGATCCCTTGAGAGCGACGGCATTAATTTTAACCTTTAGTCCTGCCTTTTTCGCCGCTTCAACTCCATTAAACACCTGTTGAAGATTTCCCCATCGGGTGATTTTTGCGAATTGCTCTGGATCGAGGGTATCGCAAGATACGTTAATGCGACGGACCCCACAATCGAACAGTTCTTCAGAGTACTTCGGGAGCTGGCTACCATTGGTAGTTAGAGTCAACTCGTCCAACTGCCCAGTTTGCAGGTGGCGACTCAAATTTCGAATTAAAGACATTATGTTTTTTCTTACTAGGGGTTCTCCCCCAGTCAAACGTAACTTTTTCACACCAAGCCCCACAAAAGCGGAACATAATCTGTCTATTTCTTCTAACGAGAGTACATCTGCCTTCGGCAGGAAGGTCATGTTTTCAGACATGCAGTATACACAGCGGAAATCGCAACGATCTGTTACCGATACCCGGAGATAGTTTATAGGTCTGCCGTGAGGATCAATCATTCTTTCCCACAATCCATGGAGCAAAACGGTTATATACACCCATATATATCGAAAATTTTACGGTATGGCAATAATTGCTACGTCATATTTTGGTGCCGCTTGACGGGCCAGCATATGCGATTAAATTCAGCTGCCTCACTAATCATTCCCATTAAACCTAATGGAAACCAAGAGAACTTAGAATCTAATGGACAATTTTATTGATCTTCCTTCGGGCGATGACCTGGTTAACCCTGTTATTCCGCTCAGAGAAAATTTTTCAGAAATTAGGGGAGCTGTCCGGGCCCTCTGTGCAAAATTCCCTGGATCGTACTGGCGAGAAAAGGACCAAGAGCGAGGGTATCCGGAAGAATTTGTGTCTGCATTGACAGCTGCGGGTTATCTTGGGGCGCTCATCCCTGAGCAGTATGGAGGCAGTGGGCTTCCCATAAGTGCTGCCTCCGCAATTTTAGAGGAAGTCCATCGTGCTGGCTGTAATGGGGCCGCTTGCCATGCTCAAATGTATATGATGGGTACGGTGTTGCGCCATGGCTCTCCACAACAGAAACAAAAATTTCTGCCAGAGATAGCGTCGGGTGATCTCCGCCTTCAGGCTTTTGGGGTAACTGAACCTAATACGGGCTCAGATACCACGCGACTACGTACGTTAGCCATCCGGGATGGAAATGAATATGTGGTAAACGGGCAAAAGATTTGGACAAGCAGAGCTGAGTATTCAGACTTATTGCTTCTTTTAGCACGCACAACTCCGTTGGAGGAGACACAGTCGCGCCGGGAAGGACTCTCCGTGTTTTTAGTGGACATGCGGTCCGTTGAGGGGCTTGAGATACGCCCTATCAGAACTATGATTAACCACGCTACCACGGAATTATTTTTTACCGATATGAGAATACCTGCCGATAGCCTTATCGGTGAGGAAGGGCAGGGGTTTAGTTACATTTTGGATGGGATGAATGCTGAGCGGATTTTAATCGGGAGCGAGTCCATAGGGGACGCAAGATTTTTTATTGAACGTGCGACACAATACGCCAAGGACCGAGATATTTTTGGCGGTCCTATTGGTAAAAATCAAGGAATCCAATTTCCGATCGCAAGGGCCTATGCGAACATGGCAGCTGCGAGGCTAATGGTATTTAAGGCGGCAGCATTGTTTGAGGCAGGGGAAGCAGCGGGCCCTTCAGCAAACATGGCTAAGCTGTTGGCAGGGGATGCTGCCTGGGAGGCGGCAGACATGTGCATGCAGACATTTGGTGGCTTTGGATTTGCCGAAGAATATGACATTGAGCGCAAGTTCCGCGAAAGTCGTCTCTATCAAATCGCTCCAATTTCCACCAATATGATCTTAGGTTATATTGGGCAGCATGTTTTGGGTCTACCCCGGTCGTATTAAGAAAGTTGGTGTAAAAAGTGCCTACACTGGAAAATTTATTGGTAGTTTCTTTGGAGCAGGCGGTTGCTGCTCCTCTTTGTTCGTCAAGGTTAGCTGATGCAGGGGCCCGCGTAATAAAGATTGAGCGGGAAGAGGGGGATTTTGCTAGAAATTATGACAGCGTGGTCGAAGGGGAAAGTGCATACTTTGTTTGGCTGAACCGTGGCAAAGAGTCGTTGGTATTGAACATAAAAGATCCAGGAGATGCCGGTCTTCTCAACAAACTTCTGGCTAAGGCCGACATATTTATTCAGAATCTCCTCCCTGGGGCAGCAGCTCGTGCGGGGTTTGATTCATCCTCGTTGAGAGAGAAATATTCTAGGCTTATTACATGTGATATCTCAGGTTACGGGGACACGGGTTCATACGCCGATATGAAGGCCTATGACTTATTGGTCCAGGCGGAAACCGGATTGTGTTCAATCACTGGAACTGAGGAGGCGCCAGGTCGTGTGGGTGTCTCCGTTTGCGATATTGCCGCCGGGCTTAATGCTTACAGTGGAATTTTGGAGGCCTTGTATTCGAGGGAGAAAACAGGACGGGGTGTTGGTGTAAAGGTCTCTCTGTTTGCCGGCATGGCGGACTGGATGAATGTTCCTTATCTTTACCAGACATATACCGGGTCACCCTTAGGTAGGCATGGGCTGCATCATCCATCGATAGCACCGTATGGAGCCTACCCCGCCGCTGATGGCAAGTTAGTCTTGCTGTCGATCCAGAATGAGAGGGAGTGGAACCGCCTATGTCGAGAGGTTTTCGAGCGACCAGACTTAGAAAAAGATAGTCGGTTTGATTCGCCTTTTAAACGGGGACTTAATAGAGCCGATCTTGATGAGGTGGTAAAGGATAGTTTCGCCCGTTGGCCACGGGCGGAGCTGATGGAGCAGTTGCGCAAAGCGGGTATAGCTTGTGGGGCCCTTAATGAGACAGAGGATTTAGTGCAACACCCTCAGCTTAGGACAATAAAGTATGGCACTTCAGCAGGGGAGGTTAGTTTGATTGCTCCGCCAGTTGAATTTAGTGATGGAGAAAGGCATTACAGGAGTGTTCCTGGAATAGGCCAGCATAATTCGGCCATTCGTGCAGAGTTGGAGGAGGAGCTCATCAATGAATGACGTAAATATACAGGATTGGGTGGGTAGAACTGAGCAAAATACAGAGCTTGTTTCACTGCGCCAATCTGTAGGTATGTCAGCCATGTTAGATTATGAGTTAACCCCACAAGCTGGTGATCCTTTGCCTCCAGGCTGGCATTGGATGTTTTTTCCCGAGATGGCTAGACAATCAGTCCTGTCAGCTGATGGGCATGCTCCGCGTGGAGATTTTTTGCCTCCGGTGGCATTGCCGCGGCGAATGTGGGGTGGAAATCGATTGCGATTTCTTGGGCCAATTCCGATAGGACAGGAGTTGCGGCGCGAGTCCGAAATTTTGTCTATCAAAAGCAAGGATGGAAGGTCGGGAAAGCTAGCATTAGTCACCGTTAGACATAGTTATTTTGGGCACGAGGCCCTTGCGATGGAAGAAGAGCATGACATTGTATACAGGTCTGCTGCCAATGGGGAGAACCAAAGTCCGCCAGGTCAGGTTCCAGCCACTGTGGCGGATTGGAGTAAAGAAATGGTTCCAGATGCCGTATTATTATTTCGGTATTCAGCGCTGACTTTTAATGGTCACCGCATCCATTATGACATGCCGTATGTACGGGACGTCGAGGGTTATCCAGGACTCATCGTGCATGGACCGCTGACGGCGACCCTGCTCATGGAGTCGGCGAGGGAAAGCCACCCTGAAAAGCTTTTTGAGACGGCGGTGGTAAGGGCCCATCGACCTTTGTTTGCAGGTAATAAGCTTGTGATTCAGGGGTCGCAAAGTGAGTCTGGTGTCCATATGTGGGCGTTGGATCCAGAAGGTTTCGTGGCAATGACGGTAGACATAGTATTTAAGTAGAAGTTTTAAGGAGGTGGTAGATGGAGCAACGTATTCTTGGCAAAAGTGGGGTTAGTGTGTCCCGTCTGTGTCTTGGTGCCATGATGTTTGGCGATCAAACCTCAGAGAAAAACTCTGCAAATATTGTTTCAGCAGCCAAAGAAGCAGGAATTAATTTTATAGATACGGCTGATGTTTACACTAAGGGAAAGTCTGAGATCATTACCGGAAAAATAATACGACGGCAGCGTGATCACTGGGTCTTGGCGACGAAGGTAGGCAGTGAGTTTGGCCAACCAGGGCAGAATCAAGGTGGGCTCAGCAGGAGATGGATTTTGTATGAATTAGATCAATCCTTGAAGCGGCTGGGTACTGACTACATCGATGTTTATTACTTTCACCGCGAAGATCACACTACCGGCCTTGAAGAATCTTTAAGAGCAATTGGAGATGCTATAAGTGCTGGAAAAATTCGCTATTTCGGTTTAAGTAACTTTCGCGCGTGGCGCCATTCTGAAGTAATTCGGTTGTGCGATGAACTAGGGGTCCCAAAGCCAATAGTCAGTCAACCTTATTATAATGCCCTGAACCGGATGCCTGAGGTCGAAGTTTTGCCGGTATGTCGGCACCATGGGATAGGTGTTGTGCCATATAGTCCGATAGCTCGAGGGGTTTTAAGTGGTAAGTATTTACCTGGGGGTAAGCCCAAACCGGGGAGTAGAGCGGCACGTAAAGATAGGCGGATGATGCAGACCGAGTATAGGCCAGAGTCTCTGGACATAGCGCAAGAAATACTAGAATACTCAAGCGCCCGTGGTATAGAGCCCGTGCACTTTGCTGTTAATTGGGTGTTGGCTAATAGCGCAATCACTTCTGTGATTGTAGGGCCCCGCACTTTGTCTCAGATGAAATCATATCTGGGGGTATCCAAACATACTTGGACCCAAGAGGACGAGGATTTTGTTAATAGCCTCGTACCTCAGGGACATCCATCCACCCCTGGATTTTCTGATCCAGCCTATCCCATCGAGGGCCGAACCGTAGAGGTATAAAGCAGCCAAGTCAGCTACTTCATAGTTCGGGGAGCATTTTTCCTAACTAAATTTCCTCAGGATCAAGGGAAAGGGTTGTATCCCCTGCTGAGATAATAGG
The DNA here is from genome assembly GCA_902562525.1 of uncultured Alphaproteobacteria bacterium. Classification (GTDB taxonomy): domain Bacteria; phylum Pseudomonadota; class Alphaproteobacteria; order UBA7887; family UBA7887. The sequence goes on along the minus strand of CACETT010000015.1, from coordinate 21,387 downwards.
GGCCAATAGCGCAGCTGCTGGGGCAAGATGCTGTTCAGCGAAAAACTGAGCGGTTATTTTTTTCCTGTCGCTAAAACCCCTATTTTCCAAATTTGAATTAGCTTGAAGAGCGCCTTTCCCTAGTAGCCAACCTGCGGCAACAACGCCAAACATTTTACAATATTGTGTTGCCCCAGAGGCGGCTACTTCCGGATTTCTGGAAACAGTTGTGCGGATCCATTCAGTTGCTTTTTGGAGCGCGTAAAAAGCGGTCTCGAGTTGATTTGCAGTCGCGGTGAGGCTCATGTCATCGCTTGACAACATTTTTTGGATTGTTTCTTGCATTTGGTCGAAGAGGCGATTGGTAGCGGCGATTTCTCTTGGAAGTTTGCGGCGCACTAGGTCTAGTGCTTGTATACCATTGGTTCCTTCGTAAATCATGGTGATACGAGCATCCCGGAGATATTGGGCGGCCCCTGTTTCTTCAATGTAGCCCATTCCACCATGTACTTGGACGCCAGTTGAGGCAATCTCAAATCCTTGATCTGTGCTCCAGGCTTTTGCCACAGGGGTCATTAATTCGAGATAGCCTCGAAAATTCTCTCTGGTCTCTGGGTCTGGATGCTTCTCGGCTAAATCAATAGCCTCAGCTACGGAGTAGCACAACGCTCTAATCGCCTCTGTCTGGCACCTCATATCCATGAGCATCCGTCTCACATCCGGGTGTTGAACGATGGTAACTTTTTCATGGGATTTTCCCGATATATCGTTTCCCTGGACCCGTTCCTTGGCCCAGAGTCGAGCTGCTTGATACGATCGTTCAGCGATTGCTAACCCTTGTACCGCAACATTTAGTCGGGCGTTATTCATCATCGTGAACATACAGGCCATTCCCTGGTTTTCTTCGCCGAGCAAAAAACCAGTGGCCCCGTCATTGTCGCCGTAGGACATTACTGCCGTTGGGCTGGCCATATGGCCGAGTTTGTGCTCTAGAGATACCACCCTGAGATCATTTCTTGTGCCAAGTTTCCCCGTTTGTTCTACATTAAATTTGGGCACAATAAAAAGAGAGATTCCTTTGGTGCCTTCGGGTGCTCCTGGCGTTCTGGCGAGAACGAGGTGAATAACGTTCTCGGTCATGTCCTGGTCACCATGGGTAATAAATATTTTGGTCCCAGAAATACGCCAAGCTCCGTCTTCTGGTACCGCTTTTGTTTTCAGCGCTCCCACGTCAGAGCCGGCGTTAGGCTCTGTAAGGTTCATCGTGCCTGACCACTCACCAGAAATTAGTTTAGGAAGATATGTGGCTTTTTGCTCAGCTGTGCCGTGAACTTGAATTGCCTCTATCGCCCCCTGTGTGAGCATCCAGGCGTTGGCCAGCGCCATGTTTGCGGCTTGCCACATTTCACTTACTGCTATACCCACTGTCCAAGGAAGGTTTTGGCCTCCATATTTGGATTCACCGGTAATCGATCCCCAGCCGGCTTTCACATACTGTTTGTGGCACTCTACGAAGCCGTCGGGCATCCGCACTACCCCATTTTCTAGACGTGCCCCTTGTTTATCACCGACGTGATTTAGAGGTGCGACAGCATCCTCGGCAAATTTTGCTGCACCTTTGAGCACATGGGAAACTAAATCTGGAGTTGCTTCGCTAAACGCTTCCATTGCACAGATACGCTCCAAATCAAGCATCTCATTTAGGACGAAGCTCATATCTTCGACAGGGGCTCGGTAGTTATTGGCCATCGATCACTCCGGCAAGAAAAAGTCGTAGGCTTAAATCTATCGTGAACGAGCGAATGTTTCATTTATTATTGTGATACGCAAGAGACAACCCTTTTTACTTATTTTTTAAATAGGGAACCCTGCAGTCGCTCTAGGAGCACGCTCGCTGCAAGCGATCATTTATGGCTAGTCCTAAGCCTTCGCTTGGAATTGGCATTACTGCTATGCCAGACGATTGGGTGTCGTCGAGGCGATGCAGCATACGGAATAGATTTCCTGCCGCTTCAATCAGGTTTCCACTCGGGCTTAGATTTTCTTGATATTTGCTGCCTACTAGTGGTTTCGGTCCAAACGCCAGGAGAGCTTCTCCAGCAACACAATGTGTTGCATTCATCCGTATTGGTGTCTTGGGAGAGTAGTGGCTTTTCAGCATGCCAGGAGCTACTATCTTATCTTGTTCGGCCGGGTCCAGTGCCCCGGTTGCAGGTATTATTTTTTCCACCGTCACGCCACCTGGCCTGAGCAAAACAGGGATCTTTGATGTTAGGTCGATAATAGTTGACTCAACTCCAATGGGGCAGGGGCCGCCATCTAGCACTAAAGAAACGGTGGGGCCCAAAAATTGTGCTACGTGTTCTGCAGTAGTTGGGCTTAGGAGGCCAGATGGGTTTGCACTGGGTGCGGCAATGGGCCGGTCGAGTTGGTCGAGTAAGGCAAGCGCTGCAGGATGAGTTGGGTTCCTAAGGGCTATAGTATCTAGGCCAGCGGTAGCGAGTGTTGAAACTTCTGAGTGTCTACTTTTTGGTAATACCAAGGATAGAGCCCCAGGCCAAAATTTGGCTGCTATTTTTTTTGCCAAAGTGTTGAAGGTAGCGTGTTGCTCGGCAGCTGATTGATTTTTCACATGGACAATTAACGGGTTAAATGTTGGACGTCCCTTAGCCTCAAAAATTTTTGCAACGGCCGTGTCGTTGCATGCGTCGGCACCCAATCCGTAGACGGTCTCCGTAGGGAACGCAACGAGTTCGCCGCGGCGAATAAGATCAGCGGCTTCAGTTAGACTTTGCAACGTGATTTTTTTTATTGGCGAAATGTTTAGTGCTCGGGGGTTTGGATTATTGGTTAAGGATCGGTTCCAGCCGATCCAGGGCCAAACTTAAAACGTCGGGGGACTTTGCATAACAGATTCGGAAATATTCTTCTCCGCCTTCACCAAAGGCAATGCCCGGAGCTAACCCAACCTTTGTTTCTTCAAGTAATTTTTTGGCAAAGGCCCGGCTGTCTGCAACGTCTTCGATACGGAAAAACGCATAGAAGGCTGCATCTGGTCTGGGCATGGTGACGCGTGACATACTGCCCAGGCGCTGCTGGATCGTGTCTCTCGCTACCTTATACTTTTGCACCATATCTTTCATAAACCTCTCACCTTCTCTAACAGCGGTTACTCCGGCATGCTGCGATGCTGTGGGAGGAGATGCAACATTATACTCCGTAAGTTTTTCTAGGATTGGAATTAGGGCTGGCGGTCCGGTTATCCAGCCGAGGCGCCATCCTGTCATAGCCCAGGATTTTGAAAAACTATTCACAATCATGACTAGATCATCTGGTTCGGCAATTTCTAGGAAGGACGGGGCGTAATGTTTGTCATAGATAACTCTGGCATAAACCTCGTCGGATATAATCCAAATATGTTTCCTGCGACAAAATTCCAGCAGTGCTTCCATTTCGGCATGGCTCATTACCCAGCCCGTTGGGTTATTAGGGCTATTAACGTAAATCGCCCGAGTTCTATGATCACAGATCTCAAGCAATTTATCCAATTCTAAATTCCAACCGTCCTCACGTGGAGAGAGAGGGTTCATTCGGACTTCACCACCCATTATTTCTATGCACCGAAAGAAATTTGGCCATACAGGAGTTACGGCAACTATATTGTCGCCCGGATTAATTATGGTTTCCGACAGCATCATCATGCCGTTCATTGCGGCAGATGTGACGATTATCCGTTTCTCACTTATGATGCGGCCATATAGTGAACTCATATAGGAGCTAAGGCTGGTTATAAGTTCCGGAATTCCGCGATTGGGAGTGTAAAACGTATGCCCTTCACGAAGGGCCTTGTCTGACGCCTTGATTATGAAATCAGGAGTCGGAAGGTCAGGCTCCCCAAACCACAATGGGATCACATCTGTCTGTTTCATCCCTAGATGGGCGATTTCTCGTATCGGGGAAACCTCTAAGTCCTTTATTGTAGGTCGGATCAAGAGCTCTGGTGCACCATTTTTGGTTGCTGTCACGCTACATTACCGCTCCGATTTGCCATGGCACAAACTCATCACTTCCAAAACCAAGCGCTTCACTTTTAGATTGCCGGCCCGAAGCGATATCCAAAATCACATTAAAGATTTGTTCACCCATTTCGGCGATAGTTGCTTCGCCATCAACTACCGGGCCACAATTAATATCCATATCCTCAGACATGTGCTCAAACATGGCGCCATTTGAGGCTAGTTTGATGCTTGGGACTGGCTTGCAGCCAAAGACAGATCCACGACCTGTGGTAAAGCAAACGATGTTAGCTCCGCCGGCAACCATGCCTGTGATAGAGGCTACGTCGTATCCTGGGGTGTTCATAAAGGTGAAACCCTGTGCCGTTACTTGTTCTGCATATTGGTATACATCCACAAGATTGGTCGTGCCTCCCTTAGCCGCAGCGCCCAGGGATTTCTCTAGTATTGTAGTTAACCCGCCCGCCTTATTTCCAGGGGAAGGGTTGTTATTCATTTCAGCACCGTTCTTTGCCGTGTATTCTTCCCACCATTTTATAAAATCAACAAGTTTCTCCCCAACAGCGCGGTTTTCCGCTCGGCGGGTTAATAAATGCTCAGCTCCGTATATTTCCGGAGTTTCAGCTAGGATCGCCGTGCCCCCGTTCCGAACGAGTAAATCTGCAGCGGCACCTAGAGAGGGGTTTGCAGAAATTCCGGAATAAGCGTCCGATCCACCGCATTCAAGGCCAAGTTTTAGATAGCTTGCTGGGAGGGTCTCACGTGTGGCCTCATTTGCTATGGGCAACATTTCCTTTAGTCGTGCCACTCCTTCTCTCACCGTTGCCATCGTTCCACCCACGTCTTGAATAGTCATGGCTTGGAAGGCATCGTCTTGCTGCCAATCGTGCCTTTCCATCATTCCGGCGACTTGGTTTACCTCACAGCCTAAACCCACCATTAGCATGCCAGCAAAGTTGGGGTGGCCCTTATAGCCATTGATTGTAGCCTGGAGAAAATCCCATCCTAGTCCCGACGCAGCCTGCCCACAGCCGGTACCATGAGTGTATGCAACAACACCATCAACATTAGGGTAGTTCTGAAGCTCTTCGTCGGTGAAAGATTCCGCGATCATTCGTGCTGCAGTAGCAGAACAGTTAACCGAAGTCATCACTCCCAAATAGTTTCGGGTTGCGACGCTTCCATCAGATCGTTTTATACCTTGAAAGGTAGCACGTTCCGGTTCTGGTACGTAATCCGTTGGTTTTGCATCCACTCCAAATTTATAGTCTCGGTCAAACGACTGCATTTCAACATTTTGAGTATGGACGTGTTCTCCCGCCTTAATATTAGAGCTCGCAAACCCTATAATTTGGTCGTATTTTCGAATGGGTTGGCCAGTTGTAATATCTGAGGTGGCTACTTTATGCCCAACAGGAATTTCATTGGACGTTATGAGTTCTTCTTCCGAAATCTTTGTATTCTCTGGGATAGTTACTTTTGCCGTAACTACGTTGTCTGATCCGTGTAGACGAATAGTTTCTATCGTGCTTGAAGACATTGTCGCCTCCCCCCCCCCTTTATCTCATGCAGGCGTGACACATTACTGGGAAACAATGGATAGCGCAATCCACAGCTGACGGGCCGCTTTCGCCGTTTTTCAAATGTTTGAGTGTTGTGGTAGTGGTGCGTGCATTTGATATACGAGGCAATCATTTCCAGGATCTAACTTCATAATTCTGCTATGATTGAGTATAGGCTTTGGGGTATATAACGAGCCTCAACCAAAATATGGGATTTAGTATTTTATGAGATTAAAGAATAAGTCTGCGTTTGTGACCGCTGCTGGCCAGGGTATGGGGCGGGCCGCCGTAGAAGCATTTTTGCGCGAGGGCGCTCAGGTTTATGCGACGGATCTAGATCCAGGTAAACTGGCCGGACTTGGGGGCGCGGAATGTTTTGGCCTGGATGTTTTGGATGCCCATCAAATAGCTGCAGCCTATGCCCGGACAGGCAATGTTGATATATTATTTAACTGCGCTGGGCATGTGCCTGTCGGTAATGTTTTGGAATGTTCCCTAGAGGACTGGGACTTTGCCTTTAACCTTAATGTAAGGTCCATGTTTAGAACAATTCAAACGTATTTACCTGGTATGGTGGCTGCCGGAGGAGGCAAAATTATAAATATGGCCTCGGTTGCCTCGTCGGTCAAAGGTGTGCCGGATCGAGCTGCATATTCAGCATCTAAAGCTGCCGTTATAGGTCTTACCAAATCCGTGGCCGCTGATTATGTTTCAAAGGGTATTACTTGCAATGCTCTTTGCCCGGGGACGGTAGATACTCCGTCGTTGCAAGATCGGATTAATGCGTTCGAGAATCCTAAAAAGGCGCGAAAAATGTTTGTGGAACGTCAACCCATGGGGCGTTTGGCCACAGCCGAGGAGTTGGTTGAGATGGTTGTTTATCTTGCGTCGGAGTCAGCTGACTTTGTGACTGGGCAGACAATGGTTGTAGATGGTGGAATGTGTTTGTAGAAATAATTTAGAGAGGATTGATAAATGAAGTTGGTGCGGTATGGACGTATTGGCCGGGAAAAACCAGGCCTCATAGATGAAGACGGTAAGCTCAGGGATTTGAGTGGGAAGCTATCGGATATCACTCCCGATACACTTTCTCCGAAAGGCATAGCAAAATTGGATAGGTTAAATGCCAAACGACTTCCATTGGTTAAGGGTAGGCCGCGCTTTGGCGTTCCCTGGAATGGACCGGGTAAGATCGTTTGTATTGGGTTGAATTATGTGGACCACGCCAAAGAGACAGGAAGCCCTATCCCTAAAGAACCAATTATTTTCCTGAAGGCTAATAGTGCATTGAACGGACCGAACGATAATGTTGCGATCCCAAGGGGCTCTAAGAAAACTGACTGGGAAGTTGAATTTGGGGTGGTTATTGGAACTAGAGCCCAGCACGTTTCCAAAAAAGATGCCCTTAAGTATGTTGCTGGCTATACCATTTGTAATGACGTATCGGAGCGAGAGTATCAGATCGAGCGCGGCGGAACCTGGGACAAGGGGAAGGGCTGTGATACTTTTGGTCCAATAGGACCGTGGCTGGTTACCAAGGATGAGATTCCTAACCCACAAAGACGAAATTTGTGGCTCGATGTAAACGGGCAGAGGATGCAAGATGGTAGTACTAAAACGATGATTTTCGATGTCGCTACCGTGATTAGCTATACTAGTAAGTTCATGTCGTTGAATCCAGGTGATGTTATTTCAACTGGGACCCCACCAGGAGTTGGGAGTGGCATGAAGCCCCCTAAATTTTTAAAAGTTGGAGATGTGGTCACCCTAGGTGTAGAGGGATTAGGGCAGCAAACGCAAAAGATGGTGGCTTGGAACAAAGTTTAAGCTTTTTCCAGGTAACTTTCGTATAGTTGTAAAAGAGAAAAGGGCAGGGTGTGGTCGCCAGAGAAACCGGCTGGCGGCTGCATTACCGGAGAGAAGGGATTATTAAGATGTCTGAGGGAAAATTCAAAGTAGTTGTGCAGCGTCCGCCGGCTGGGAGTTTGTTTGGCAAGAACGCATATGAAATGGAGAGAGAGGCCCTTGATCCAATAGGAGCGGAGATAGTGGAAGTTGCAGCGTCCACATCTGAGGAATTTGTTGCCCAAGCTAAGGATGCGGATGCAGTAATTGGCCATAATAGGCGCATTACTGCCGAGATAATTTCTGGTCTTGATAAGTGTAGCGTCATTGGTCTTGGTTCGGTTGGCGCAGATACCGTAGACGTTGATGCCGCAACAAAAAATGGAATTGTCGTGACCAATGTTCCTGATATTTTTATTGAAGAAGTAGCGGATCACACTATGGCGATGTTTCTGGCAGCTTTTCGTAGATTGCCTGAGATGCACCGAATGACAGTAGAGGGTGAATGGGCAAAGGGCCGAGAGCTATTGTCAGAGTTCCCGAGATTATGGGGGCAAACTATTGGCCTTATATCATTTGGGAATGTGGCAAAGGCTGTGGCTCGGCGCTGCCATGCATTTGGCTTGCATGTCATTTCTTATGATCCTTATTTGTCAGAGCTGGAGATGAGTTCAGTAGATGTAGAGCCTGAAACCAGTTTAACTCGCTTATTGCAGAGGTCAGATTTTGTTTCCATGCATGCTCCTCTGAATGATGAGACCCATCACATGCTTACAACAAAGCATTTTTCCGCTATGAAAAAATCTGCGATTTTTATAAATAATGGGCGTGGCCCAACGGTGGATGAAGCTGCTTTGATTTCAGCCTTAGAGAACTCGGAAATTGCTGGTGCAGCATTAGATGTGTTTGAAGTTGAACCCGTGACACCGGAATCGAATAATCCTCTGGTACGGATGAGTAATGTAATTTGTTCTCCACACGTTGCTTCGGCATCGGATCGGATGCGCCCCGAGGCTCTGAGACGGATGGGGAGGGAAATTGCGACGGTCTTGACTGGACGCTGGCCTCGTAGCGCTGTCAATCCTGGAGTACTTCCGAGAACTGAACTGGTTCGTTGGCAGCCCTATCCGCAAACGCGAGGGCCAAACCGTTAGGCAAAAAATTGATTCGATAAGGGTACTCTTATTTGGCCATAGATTTCCTAACCGATTGGTAGGTCTAAGATGTATGGCGATCACAAACGGGACGTGGTAAAAGAATTTCCAATGGAATATTCAGTTTTTTTTAAAAACAGACTTAAAGAGCTACGTTCTGAGGGGCGCTACCGGGTCTTTGCGGATCTCAAGCGGCATGCAGGGGCTTTCCCTCATGCCTCTTTTTATGATCATAACGGTGCTGCTCGGGATGTGGTCGTTTGGTGTAGTAACGATTACCTGGGGATGGGCCAGAATGAACTAGTTAGAGAGTCCATGACTGCGGCGATCCGGGAGGCAGGTGCAGGTTCAGGTGGAACCCGCAATATTTCCGGTACTACCCACTATCACGTCTTGTTAGAGCGGGAACTTGCCGACCTCCATAAAAAAGAGGCGGCTTTGTTGTTTACTTCTGGTTATATATCCAACGAGGCGACCTTAGGGACGTTGGGCGCAATGTTGCCGGGTTGCGTCCTTTTATCCGATGAACTGAACCATGCATCCATGATCTCCGGGGTACGGAACAGTCGATCACCCAAGATAATATTTAAACACAACGATCCAATGGATTTGGAACACCATTTATCCAAATTGGATCTGGAAAGTCCAAAAATTGTGGCGTTTGAGTCTGTCTATTCTATGGATGGTGATATAGCCCCAATAAAGGAACTATGTGAAGTAGCGAAGCGCTTTGGAGCTATGACTTATCTAGATGAGGTCCACGCTGTTGGCATGTATGGCCCCAGGGGTGGGGGCGTTGCCGAGCAGGAAGGCTTGATGGACCAATTAGATATCATTGAAGGGACACTCGCAAAGGCATTTGGTGTCATGGGTGGGTATATTGCTAGTACTGCCGACATCTGCGATATAATTAGGTCCTTTGCTTCTGGGTTTATTTTTACCACATCTTTGCCGCCTGCAATAGTTGCTGGGGCTTTGGCCTCAGTTTCGCATCTTAAGGAAAGCCAAATTGAGCGAGAGCGGCACCAAGAAAGGGCGCGCACCCTTAAAGCCAGGTTGCGCGAGGAGGGGATTCCATTCTTAGAGAATCCTAGTCACATAATCCCGGTAATGGTAGGCGATGCGGTTTTGTGCAAAAGGGCTAGTGATGCCTTATTGGATTTGCATGGGGTTTATGTTCAACCTATCAATTATCCCACCGTCCCGAAGGGTACCGAGCGTCTGCGAATAACTCCTTCGCCGCTACATACCGATGATATGATGGATCATTTGTTGAATGCGCTGAAGGATGTGTTTGAACGCTTAAACATAAAGCGAGCTGCAGCGGCTTAAGGCTTTTGCCGCTTCAACCTATCTACAATAAAGCGTATATTAAGGTTACGGACGTAGAAAGTCTCTCTCTACGTATGCGGATGAGCTTGTTCACCCAAGAATAATTACCGGGATATTATCAATGGCGTATTTTCTCCAACAACTAATTAATGGGATTACACTTGGAAGCATTTATGGGTTGATCGCCATTGGTTACACCATGGTCTATGGCATTATTGGGATGATCAATTTTGCCCATGGTGAGATCTTCATGATAGGCGCCTTTCTGTCAGTGTTGGCGTTTACAATTTTAGGTGTAGTGGGTGTAACTTGGTTGCCCTTGGCTCTCATTTTGGTGCTGCTTTTAGCAATGGTATTTACCTCCGCATACGGCTGGGCAGTAGAGCGGATCGCTTATCGCCCCCTCAGGGGTTCGCAACGGCTTGCTGCACTAATCTCTGCAATTGGGATGTCACTGGCTTTGCAAAATTATGTGCTGCTGACTCAAGGAGCAGGAGTCAAAGTCTTGCAACCCATTATGCAAGGTGGCTTTCAAATATATTCCCAGGGAAATTTTTCAGTCACTATAAGTTACGTACAAATATTAATTTTAGTAATAACTATCTTTCTGATGGTTTTATTTTCAAATCTCATCAGCAGGACCGGATTGGGGCGGGCTCAGCGGGCTTGCGAACAGGACCGTGGTATGGCGGCCCTTTTAGGGGTGGATGTGGATAAGACTATCTCTCTCACCTTCGTCATGGGAGCTTTATTGGCAGCCGTGGCGGGATTAATGGTCACTCTGTATTACGGGGTGATTGATTTTTTTATGGGGTTTATCGCAGGGCTTAAGGCTTTTACTGCTGCAGTTCTTGGGGGTATAGGGTCGGTACCAGGCGCAATGCTAGGTGGTATGCTGCTGGGCTTAGTTGAGGGATTTTGGGCGGGTTATTTTTCTGTTGAATATAAAGACGTTGCTTCGTTTGGAATTCTTGTATTGGTTCTCATTTTTTTACCTTCGGGTTTACTAGGCCGCCCAGAGATAGAAAAAGTCTAAGGGCAAAAAAGAAGTATCATTGTGAACAACACTCAGCGTAAGCGTTTTAATATATCCTCTCTGTTGAAAGAATGTTTTTTGATTTCTGCAGTGGCTTTTGTTTTAGCCTTGCCTTTAATTGGGTTTAGGACCTTCAATGGTAACGAAGGCCTAGATTGGAATTTTAGATGGGGTTATTTGTTGATCGCAGTGACAGCAGTTTTTATTGGGAGAGCAATCTTAATCCTATGGCGTCAGATCCATTTTGATGTCGTCGAAAAATATTGGTTAAAAAAAATAAAGAGTTTGAACCCCAAGAAGCACACTCCCTTCTTCGCTATCTCAATTGGTCTTCTGTTTATTCTACCTTTTATGCCAGAGGTTGATCGCCGAATAGTCGACTTAGCTACATTGGTGCTCATTTACGTAATGCTAGGATGGGGCCTTAATATTGTGGTGGGCTTAGCAGGATTACTAGATTTGGGCTACGTCGCTTTCTACGCTGTCGGGGCATATACCTTCGCCTTGTTGGGAACAGTCCATGATTGGTCATTTTGGGGCAGCCTTCCTGTTGCAGGAGCCGTAGCAGCGATGTTTGGTGTATTGCTGGGGTATCCTGTTCTTAGGTTACGAGGCGATTACCTTGCGATAGTAACTCTAGGTTTTGGTGAGATTATCAGAGTTGTTCTAACAAATTGGGTGGAGTTTTCCGGTGGGCCTAATGGAATAGCAGGAATTCCGCGGCCTACCCTGTTTGGCCTTGAGTTTACGAGAAGAGCTCCAGAGGAACAGAGCTTTCACCACTATTTTGGTATTGATTTTTCTGGCGATCATCGGATTATTTTCCTTTATTACGTAATTTTGGTGTTAGCGCTCCTTACAAACTTTTTTGTCCTTCGGATTAGGAAGTTACCTATTGGTCGTGCCTGGGAAGCCTTGCGTGAAGATGAGATCGCCTGCCGTTCGCTAGGGATTAATCCGGTCAATACCAAATTATCTGCCTTTGCATTAGGAGCAATGTTCGGCGGCTTTGCGGGCGCTTTTTTCGCTAGCCGTAACGGATTTATTAGCCCTGAGAGCTTTACGTTTATTGAGTCCGCAATAATCCTGGCGATAGTGGTACTGGGCGGAATGGGTAGTCAGATTGGGGTGGTTTTTGCTGCGTCGGCAATAGTCCTTTTGCCTGAGTTGCTCCGAGAATTTTCGGAGTATCGCATGCTCTTTTTTGGTATGGCGATGGTCTTAGTTATGCTCTGGCGACCCCAAGGCCTTATGTCGCATCGGAGGCCAACTGTTGTTTTGCCAGCTATGGATTCAAAATGAGTATGCGAAGGTTACTAGACGTCGAGCATTTAACCATGCAATTTGGTGGTTTGACCGCTATCAATGACCTTAATCTAGTAGCCCGAAATCGGGAAATCACGGCTATTATTGGACCCAATGGCGCTGGGAAAACTACCGTATTTAATTGCTTGACGGGGTTTTATAAACCCACTGTAGGCCGTTTGAGTTTATCCGTGCCTGGTCGAAAAGAAGTTTACTTGGAAAGGATGGATGACTTTCAGATCGCCAGAGCAGGTGTCGCCCGGACATTCCAGAATATTAGACTTTTCCCAGCCATGTCGGTACTAGAAAATCTCATTGTAGCGCAGCACAATGAATTGATGAGGGCTTCAATGTGGTCGGTTGGGGGTTTGTTGGGGTCCCGGAAATATAGAAAACAAGAAGAACTTGCAATTGGAGTTGCATCCAAATGGCTGGACCAAATCGGTTTGAATGGGGTTGCCGACAAACCTGCTGGAGATCTCCCTTATGGCGATCAACGAAGATTGGAGATAGCCCGTGCTATGTGTTCTAAGCCGGCATTGTTGTGTCTTGATGAGCCTGCGGCTGGGTTGAACAGCCAAGAGTCTGGTGAACTTAATTCACTTCTTTGTGGTATACGAGATGAGCACGGAATTGGTATCCTATTAATAGAGCACGATATGGACGTGGTTATGAATGTCTCTGATCAAGTAGTGGTTCTTGATCATGGACAGAAAATTTCCGCTGGGTCTCCAACAGTTGTGAGCGAGGATCCAAAAGTAATAAACGCTTATCTCGGGGAGCCGGGTGAAGACCCCCTATCATTGGAAATGGCGGGCCGCAGATAAATGTTAGTACTTGATCGAGTAAGTGCCTTCTACGGCAAAATACAGGCCTTGGATCATATAAGTTTGCATGTGGAAGAAGGCGAAATTGTTACTATGGTTGGAGCTAATGGAGCCGGAAAATCGACTACTCTAATGACAATTTGTGGCTCGCCTAGGGCGCGAAGTGGGGCCATCAAGTTTGATAAAAAGGATATCACGAATTATCCGACATTTGAGATTGTTCGCCTAGGCCTAAGTCACGCACCAGAGGGACGGAGAGTGTTCTCTCGCATGACGGTTTATGAAAACTTGCAAATGGGTGGTGTTGTTGGCTCGCCTGGCGATTTTGCAACTGATATAAACACGGTTTTTGAGCTCTTCCCTATTTTAGAGGAACGAAGGGAACAAAGAGCAGGCACCCTCTCTGGAGGAGAGCAGCAGATGTTGGCGATTGGTAGAGCTTTGATGAGCCGGCCACGTTTACTGTTACTCGATGAACCCTCGCTTGGGCTTGCTCCAATAATCGCTAAGAGAATATTTGATGTGATTCAGCAAATAAACCACGAGCAAGGTGTCACTGTTTTGTTAGTCGAACAGAATGTTCATCAGTCCCTGCGGCTCTCTCACCGTGGTTATGTTTTAGCAAATGGAAAAATCGTGGCGGAGGGGAGTGGGGAGGAGTTATTATCCGACACTGATATTCAGGGTGCCTACCTAGGTGGCGCTAGTCGCGTGCCGGGCTGATGCAGGTGGCTCTTTCACACGATTTTCTGGTCTTTTTGCTTTTTACAATCCCCGTTATGGGAGGTGCGGCGTTTTTGATGGGCCGCGCCCTAGCCAAGACTTGGAGGTTAGTCTGGTGGGTGGCGCCTTATTCTTTATTGCTGGGGTTAGTTGATCGCTTTTTGGTTTTTGCCCTGTTCGAAGGCGAGTTATTATCCGTGTTCCAATACATCGGAGACACATGCGTCATATTATTTATTGGCTTATTGGCATATAGGTTATATTTCGTATCAATGCTTGTAAATCAGTATCCTTGGATCTATCGGCGGACAACACGGGTGACGTACGTAAATAAAACAAAAGTTTCCTAGTTAGAAAATTAGGCCTTGTAGTTTGCACTGTGGGAAAAAGCTCATATTATGTCACTAGTGTTTAGCTATCGTGGAACTCGCGGCTAGTTACTAGCCTTAATCTAAAGAATAGGCCTATACAGGAGCACGAACAATGAAGATGACTTTTTATGTGGCCGCAGCGGTTTTGACTATTTTGAGCTCGGCTATTCTGCGGAGTTCAGCGAGTGCCAACGATATTGTTATCGCCGTGGCAGGCCCCATTACGGGGCAGTATGCAATATTTGGTCAACAGATGCTCCGGGGCGCTGAGATGGCAGTAGCAGACCTTAATGAGGCGGGTGGCGTTCTTGGGAGGAAGCTCGTGCTGGAGGTAGGTGATGATGCTTGCGAAGCTAAACAGGCTGTAGCTGTTGCAAATCAAATGGCAAATAAAGGTGTGGTTTTTATGGCAGGGCACTTTTGTTCGAGCACGTCTATTCCCGCCTCCGAAGTGTATTATGAGGAGGGAATTTTGCAAATGTCTCCAGCCTCGACTAACCCGTTGCTAACTGAGCGAGGTTTCGACAATGTTTTTCGAACCTGCGGTCGGGACGATCAGCAAGGGCAAGTTGCGGGGCAATTTTTGGCCGAAAAATTCCCAGGAAGCAGGATCGCCGTTCTTCACGACAAAACGGCTTACGGTAAGGGGCTAGCTGATGAGACCCGGAAAGAGCTTAAAACTCGCGGCGTAGAAGCAGTCCTTTATGAGGCTTATACGGCGGGCGAGAAGGACTATTCAGCTCTCGTAAGTAAGTTGAAAGCTGCCAGTGTCGATATTATTTATTTAGGTGGTTATCACACGGAGGCGGGACTTATTGTTCGGCAAGCCCGTGCACAGGGACTTTCCGCACGTCTAGTCTCAGGCGATGCTTTGGTGACCGAGGAGTTTTGGTCAATAACTGGGGAGGCGGGGGAGGGGACCCTGTTTTCGTTTAGCCCTGATCCGAGTAAAAACCCAGAAGCAGCTGCAGTGGTTGAACGGTTTCAATCTCAGGGATTTAAACCCGAGGGTTACACGCTATACACATACGCGGCCATACAAGTTTTTGCTCAGGCGGCAGAAATGGCGGAGACTACAGCGGTTGATGCTCTTATAGGGAAATTACAGTCAGAGGTGTTTGAAACTGTTTTTGGTGGTATAGGCTTTGATATGAAGGGCGACGTTAATGCTCCTGGCTATGTATTCTACGAATGGAGTGATGGTAAATACAGCTATACTGAAATGTAGTGTCTTAACTCATTCGCCCTATTATTTTCGCTTTAATCCCAAGCCACTTTGCTTCGCGTATTCTGATCTCCGAGCTGCATAATTCGGTGCAACCATAGGATAATCTGACGGTAACTTCCATTTAGCTCGGTATTCATCAGGGCTCATATTGTACACAGTCCTCAAATGACGTTTTAGCATTTTAAGCTTTTTGCCATCCTCTAGGCAGATCATGTGATCAGGGGTGATGGAGCGGCGAATGGGAACAGCCGGCCTCAAAACACTTTCCTCTTTCTCCAGCCGCCTTGTATCTATCTCAGCCAGGCTTTTGTGCACCGAATGAATGAATTCAGGCACCCGCCCAGCCGGGAGAGAGTTGTGGCGTAAATAGGCTGACACAATTTCTGATGCCATGGCCAGAAGTGACTTTGTATCGGCTTCCGTATTCGTCGAGTGCTCATCCATTCTATCACTACTGCAAAGTAATATAAGGTAAATATTACTGGTGGCAGAAGAAATACATGGTGTCAATAGTAATTACGAAAGTTTATTTCATAAATAGGCAGTTTTACTATGTATAACTAAGTAATAAATCTGCAAACAATGATTGGAAACGAGCGAGCCTAGAGGTTGGTATCCGGCAGGCTTGGTGACTTTGGCACGGGCGGTTGGGGATGGACTTGATTACTGAAGTATTGGTGAGTTTGTACAACATTTGGGGTTAACTTCTATCTCATCTTGCCGTATGTAGTATGTTTACATTGGTGCACGAGGATTGACACTTCGGCTTTATGCGCTGAAATAGGAAACGTGCTGATTGATAATGGATTTAAGCTCTAACGAAATTATTGCGATTGCCTCTGACCACGCTGGTTTTGGCTTGAAACAGGTTCTTGATCAGAAAATTAGGTCTTATGGCTTTGGTGTCCTTAATCTGGGGCCTTTGGATGAAAGCTCGGTGGATTACCCAGTGTATGCAGGGAGGCTGGCTTCGTCACTAATTACTGGAGAGGCGGCCCGGGGGGTGGCCATTTGTGGGACAGGCGTTGGTATGAGTATTGTTCTTAATCGGACTCCAGGGGTTCGCGCGGCCGTTTGCTCTAGTCCTGATGTAGCCGAACTGGCTAGACGACATAATGACGCAAATATCTTGGTTTTGGGAGCGCGGGTGATGGAGGAACGGGTTGCTTTACAATGTCTTGACATTTTCTTTGAAACTAGTTTTGAGGGTGGTCGACATGCGCGGCGAGTTGGGCTCATAGATAACAGCGATAATAGTAACATATAGCAATATTTGTGCAGATAATGTGTAGTTTGCTTTGATGAAAACTGTAAGGAATAGAATGTCAGATAGCGGATCAGGTCGAATTCTTTCGAAGAGCAATCTCGCTCAGGAAGACCCAACTATCTACGTTGCTATTGCAGATGAGTTTCGTAGGCTAAATGAGGGTGTCGAACTCATAGCATCAGAAAATGTAGTGAGCAGAGCCGTTCTGGAGGCCCAAGGCTCTGTTATGACCAATAAGTATGCGGAGGGCTATCCTCGTCGCCGCTATTATGGCGGATGTGAACCAGTTGACGTAGCGGAAACTGCGGCCATAGAACGGGCTAAAGCGCTTTTTGGATGTGAGTTCGCCAATGTGCAGCCTCACTCGGGCAGTCAGGCCAATCAAGCTGCAATGATGGCTGTAATCAAACCCGGAGATACCATTATGGGTATGTCTTTGGCTGCTGGCGGGCACTTGACCCATGGGGCCCGGCCAAATCAGTCTGGGAAGTGGTTTACTCCCGTTCAATATGGGGTAACAGAGACGGATGGACGGATCGATTATGAAGAACTCGCGAGAGTAGCGCATGAGAGCAAGCCTCGGTTGATTATAGGTGGTGGTTCAGCTTACCCCCGAATCATTGAATTTGGTCGCTTAAGGGAAATTGCTGATTCTGTCGATGCTATATTGATGGTTGATATGGCACATTTCGCAGGTTTAGTTGCTTCTGGAGTTCATCCTGATCCATTTCCTTTTGCTCATATTGTTACGACTACTACTCACAAAACCTTGCGAGGTCCGCGCGGTGGGATGATTTTGTGTAACGATGATAAACTAGCAAGAAAAATTGATTCGGCTGTGTTTCCTGGATTGCAAGGAGGGCCATTGATGCATGTGATCGCGGCGAAAGCAGTGGCTTTTAAGGAAGCGTTGGACCCATCTTTTAAGATTTACTCTGAGGCTGTAGTTTCCAACGCACAAGCATTGGGGAAAGTCCTACAAGAGAGGGGCGTCGAGTTAGTTACGGGAGGAACCGACACACACCTCCTGCTTGTTGATCTGAGGATGAAAGGTCTTAAAGGGAATATCGTTGAAAAGAGCTTGGAGAGGGCTGGTATTACCTGCAACAAGAATGCCGTTCCGTTTGATCCTGAATCCCCGTCCGTGACATCGGGAGTTCGATTGGGGACACCCGCAGGTACGACGAGAGGTTTCGGGAATGATGAATTCAGACTGATTGGAGAACTGATTGGAGATGTTCTTGATGGGTTATGCAACTCGGAAGAGCAACAAGGTGAAAACACTAATGTTGAGAAAGTTGTTAAGGCGAGGATTATGACTCTATGTGAACAGTTTCCTTTGTATTCTGAAAATAACAAAATGTAGTTAGCAGGGGGTAGGTAAAGTGCGGTGTCCATTTTGTGGTTTTGAAGATACCCAGGTGAAAGACTCTCGCCCAAGTCAGGACCAATCAGCAATTCGTAGGAGACGTGCCTGTTCAAGCTGTGGATCGCGTTTCACCACTTTCGAACGAGTTCAGCTTCGCGAACTCACTGTCATTAAGCGTGATAAAAGTAGATCGCCGTTTGATCGTGAAAAATTGATGCGTTCGGTTAGCATAGCAACCCGCAAGAGACCTGTGAATCCAGAGGACATCGACCGCATGGTCAACGGCATTGTGAGGCGCCTAGAGACCTCTGGTGAGAGCGATGTTTCAAGTACCACCATAGGCGAGCTGATAATGGATGGTCTCTCCCATCTCGATTCTATAGCATATGTGCGCTTCGCATCTGTTTATAGAAATTTTAGGGAAACGAAGGACTTCGAGGAGTTCATAGATGAACTCCAGAGTGACAAAGATTAGCGCGTTTGACCAAAAATATATGGCCTTGGCACTTCGCTTGGCAGAACGCGGGTTGGGTCAAGCATGGCCGAATCCGTCAGTTGGCTGTTTGCTCGTTTGTTCAGGCAAGATTGTCGGCCGCGGGTGGACTCAGCCCGGTGGAAGGCCGCATGCGGAAACTGAGGCATTAAAGAGGTTGCCCAGGAAATTGGCTCCGTTAACAGCGTATGTGACTCTAGAGCCGTGTGCCCACCATGGTAAAACCCCACCTTGTGTTGAGGCGTTGGTCGATGCCGGTGTAACGCGGTGTGTGGTGGCGATTCTAGACCCAGATCCTCGGGTGTCGGGAAGGGGTGTTGAGCGGATGAAAGCAGCAGGCATTAGTGTTGAGGTGGGGCTTTTGAGTGAGAAGGCTGAGGATCTGAATTTGGGTTTTCTCTCGCGTGTAGTTAAAAGTGTGCCCATGACAACGGTCAAATTGGCTACTTCAATGGATGGCTGCATAGCTACTCGCTCCGGAGATAGTAAGTGGATTACTGGTCCGAAGGCCCGGGCGCGTGCCCACTTAATGAGGGCAGAGCATGATGCCATTATGATTGGTGCAGGGACTGCCCGTCAAGATAACCCCCATCTTACTTGCAGGTTGCCTGGCATGCGCGATAGGTCCCCAGTTCGAGTTGTTCTTGATACTCATTTGTCTTTACCGTTAGACACCCATCTAGTCGCTACAGCGGCGGAGGTGCCCACCTGGATGGTAACTGCAATTGAAACCAAAGCCAGCCGATCGTCCCTCTTTGAGGCCGAAGGGGTCACTGTATTGAGGGTTAGGAGAGGCGAAGATGGTATGTTACGAATGGGGGAAATTATGTCCGAGTTGGCTCGGAAGGGGATCACTCGTGTGCTGGTAGAAGGTGGTCAGAAAATTATCACTTCGTTGATACGTGCGGAATTAGTCGCCAGGGTAAGCTGGTTTCGTGCTCCCAGTATTATTGGAGAGGATGGGGTGCGAGCCATAGGCGCCCTGGGTTTTGAGGACCTAGGGATGGTGCGACGATGGAGACGCGTCTCTTGGGAACAATTGGGAGAAGACACACTAGAATGTTTCGTTCATGGGGACTAGGTGCCTGATATGTTTACCGGCATAGTTACTGACATTGGTAAGGTAGTTGAGGTTACTGGCTCTGCTGAGAGAAGGTTGCGGATAAGAACTGGGTATGAAGTTGATTCAATTGCTATCGGTTCGTCTATTGCTTGTTCTGGAATTTGTTTGACGGTTACTGATATTGGCCCTGATTGGTTTGGGGCGCTTGCGTCAGAAGAGACTGTAAGTAAGACTTCTATATCGGGGTGGGAAGCTGGCAGCTTTGTAAACTTGGAAAGAGCCCTTCGAGTCGGGGATGAACTCGGGGGACACTTTGTCACAGGGCATGTAGATGGGATGCTATGCCTAAAGAAGTCATTAAATGCAGGAAGTTCTGTTGAGATGACTTTCAATATAAAGGCCTGGGCCAGACCTTACTTGGCCGCTAAGGGTTCTATTGCCCTCGACGGGGTTTCATTTACCGTTAATAAGGTCGATGAGACATCATTTTCGATTAATGTTATACCCCATACACAACAAGTTACTACTTTAGGTAAATTAAGGGCCGGTGCTATGGTGAATGTTGAGGTCGATATGCTTGCCCGTTACCTGGAGGTTGCTTATGGAACCATGAATAGAGTTGGTTTTAATGGAAAGTAGCAGCAGAAATGGGGCCCGTGAGCCAAAGTTCCTTTCGACAATAGAAGAAGTCTTGGATGATGCAAGTAACGGTAGGATGCTTGTTCTAGTCGATGATGAGGACCGAGAGAATGAGGGGGATTTGGTTATACCCGCTCAAATGGCAACACCAGAGGTGATAAATTTCATGGCTAAATATGGCCGCGGCCTGATTTGTTTAGCCCTTCCAAAAGAGCGGGTCGATGAATTAAATCTCAAACCTATGGAACGGAGAAACCCCAGTAGATTTGAGACAGCATTTCTGACCTCGATAGAGGCATCCGAGGGGGTTACCACAGGGATTTCTGCAGCAGACAGAGCCCATACCGTTCGCGTAGCAATCGATCCCCAATCTACAGCAGACGACATTAATACACCGGGTCACGTATTTCCGCTGCAAGCGAGGGATGGCGGGGTCCTGGTTCGAGCAGGGCATACAGAGGCGGCAATTGATATAGCGCGGCTTTCGGGGCTTATACCAGCGGGTGTTATTTGTGAAATCATGAACGATGACGGTACTATGGCCCGATTTGATGATTTGGTCGCCTTTTGCCGATTGCACGGACTTAAAATGGCGACAATATCTGATCTCATAGCCTACCGAAGAAAAACAGAACGATTAGTAGAGCCTATTGCTGAGAAAGCATTTTGTTCTCGCTACGGCGGATCCTTTAAGATGATCATTTACAAAAATACCGTTGAGTATGCTGAACATATTGCTTTGGTTAAAGGGGATGTTTCAGGCGGTGGTGCGGTATTGGTCAGAGTTCACGCCGTAAATGTCTTGGGAGATTTGATCGGCGAAATGGGGAGTAGTTCCGCACACGATTTACATCGCTCGATGGAGATGATCAATGATGTGGGGCGAGGGGTCGTCGTTTTAATTAGGGATACCTTTGCAGCCAGTGTTTCCGAAGGGGTTGCTAAGAATGACCTGTCGTTGAAGGTTGAGGGATCCTGGCGAGATGTGGGCGTAGGGGCACAAATTTTGCTTGACCTCGGCGTTACGGAAATGATCCTCTTATCCAACGTCGAGAGAGCCTTTGTAGGGTTGGATGGCTTTGGTCTTCGGGTGCTAGAAACTCGTAAAATTGAAGGAAATTTATGAACGCTAATCCACCAGGCCCTCATGTATTAGTTGCAGTGTCTCGTTTTTATGA
>CACETT010000014.1 GCA_902562525.1 uncultured Alphaproteobacteria bacterium | reverse complement strand
GGCGCCTTGATCAGAGACAAGATGTAGGCAACTCCACCTAATACATTACCTTCCCCTAATTTTTCTACTAATCTGTGTTCGTTCTCGACACCATTTTGTAGAGTAATAACCGCAGTATTTTTGCCCATCATGGGCTTAGTCAGTTCAACAGCCTCATCCGTCTGACCGCTTTTTACGGTTACTAGCACAACATCAACCAAACCAACCTCGGCGGGATTATCTGTCGCACGAACTGCGGGGAGTGTTATGTCTCCCAACCCGCTCTCCACTTTTAAACCGTTGCGCTGCATAGCCTCCAGGTGCGCACCCCTTTGAATGAAGGCGACATCTTGCCCAGACTTCGCTAACTTCGCGCCGAAAAACCCTCCGACTCCGCCAGAGCCAATAATTCCAATTTTCATTTCTCTAAATCCCTTAATTACTGCTAATCACACTCTGAAGAGGAGCCAATAACCTGTTCTTCAAGTCACCTGCGTATTATGCTACGATCGGTATAAGCATATCGTCGACGTAAGGAAGGTAGAGAGCAGATTCTCAAGCCGGTTACAATCACAAAGTTATGGAGGCCATGTTGATATGGAACTCTCAAATACAGCGATGACTGACAGACAAAGAAGGTTCCGGGAAGCTTATCGCAATAACATAGAAGGCTGGTATAATGGCTGGCTTCATATAGCCATCATTTATAGCATTGGCATAGGGCTTTTCTCGATTTTTATTACCAACATGGAATATATATTATGGTGGGAATGGCTAACCATCCCTATCGTTGGTATGGCCTGTAATTTTTTTGAATGGTTTTTGCACCGACACATAATGCATAGACCAAGTAAAAACCCCCTATTTAAAGCCATATACACTCGACACACTCTAAACCATCATCAATTCTTTACCGAAAAAGATATGCGATTTGCCTCTCCAGGAGATTGGCGGGTAACCTTCTTTCCTCCATACGCACTAGTAGTATTTACCATCATGTCCGTGCCACCAGCCTTAGTGGTAGGTCTTTCTATTTCGGGCAATGCGGGTTGGTTACTCATTTCGACTACCATAGGCATGTATTTGACCTATGAATTTATGCACTTTTGTTGCCATGTAGAGGAAGGTTCTTTCGTAAAGTATTGCCCTTTAGTTAATACTCTTCGAAGGCATCACACAGCCCATCATAGTCACTCCATCATGATGGAGAAAAATATGAATTTGACCTTCCCAATTAGTGACTGGCTGTTTGGCACATCTGACCTAAAACGTGGGCTTATGGGCCATCTGTTTAATGGCTACAATAATAAGCATGTTAAAGCTGGGCTTCGCCACACAGCCCATACTCCCAAGGGAACATCGGGGGGAAGAACATCGTAAAACTGGAAATAGCGTAACAACCGTGCCACGAAGTATTCAGATACTGATTAGTGTTTTTGTAGTTATTGGAGCTCTTTTTGCTTCAAGATGGCAGGCCTCCTTGGGGCATAGCACCAGTCAGCACGTCGTGCTCATTGTTGGGGCTATAATGCTGGTGGGAATGTGGATATTCCCTGAAGCTAAAGGCGGCAGGAAAAAGGGAGAGTAATTTGGGGGAACATTCGAATCCTGTGCGAAGATATCGCGGGGATAGAACTCAAGAAGGTGCAGAAGTGTGGGTGGACGGCAAACCACTCCCTAACCGCACAGACCTGAAACGCCTCTCTCGAGATGGGCTTTTTGAATGGAGTTACGAAGGGGCCGAACCCTCGCAGTTAGCTCTAGCGATTCTGGCAGATTACCTAAAAGACGACACCACTGCTCTATCCTTGCACCAAGTCTTCATGAAGAGGGTTGTCGCCTATTTTGACAATGATTGGGAAATGACAAGCGCTGATATAGCTCACGCACTGGAAAACATAAAAAAAGAATAATTGATTTCTGACGAGCACACTTTTATCCATGTATCCATGTAGCACCCATCCTCTATAGCTATATAAAACACGAACACGTTTCCTTACAAATGTTTACCCAACAGCACTAAAGATCTTCTATCAACCATTTTTTGATCACGCTGTCGAAACCCTAATCGTTCATAAAATCCTCGATTTTGCGCCTTTGATCCTGTCACGATATGTAATCCCCTTACTCCCGAAGCCTTGGCATCGTTACCAAATTTGCGCACAAGAGCTGCTCCATGCCCCAACCTTTGGTAATCCGGATGGCAATTAATGTGAAAGTGAGAAGGATATTCGGCATACCAGCGAGCAAACTCCTTATAATAGAAAATTCGTTTGAATAACTCTTCTCCCGAGGAGCTATCGAAGAAACCAACCAAATAACCAATGATTTTTTCTCTTGCACCCCATATTAGCAAAGTTTGCTTAGGAAAATTTTGCATATACCAACCTGCCCAGTTAAAAAAGAACTGTTCCCTGTCAACCCCCTTGAGATCCCGCCCATGTGGTGATGTTCGAAAAAAAATTTCCCGCACAGATGCTATGGCCTTTTGGCAATCAACTTCATCTGACAGACAGCTAATGTGTGTTGACTCAGATGACATCTATCATCTCGAATTTAAACGACGATTTAATATTTCACTCTGATGCATCCACGGGAAATTTACCAGCTTCCAATATAGGCTCAAAGTGAGCAAGAATCTCAACCAAGGGGCTAGCCATTAAAGTACACGAGAACGCGGTAGACGGGTTAAGCGAAACCGACAGAACCAATGCCTCCTTGTCCAGTTCATAATTATCCGCCCAACTCATCCCTCCGGAAGTAAAAGAATAAGCCCCAAGGTTTTCAGTGTGAAGCTCCAAAACTTTCCCTGTCTTAGCCAGATATGCTCTATGAACCTCTTTGTCCTTAAAATAAAAAAATAATTCCGTAGCTTGGTTACTAGAAACATCTGTGGCAATGGGTGCGCACCTATAACCCTTCCCATCTATTGCGCCACACGCTAGTGCCAGGTCAGATATCGACATGAATATCAAACACCCACCGAGAAGTACTCTCTTAATTTTTTCCATGGTCTACCTTCCAACTCCAGAACATTGGGACGTTCCATATTTCCGAGGATCTCAAATGGCCTAAAAATCACATACCGCTGGACGCCAAATCCATAAGTCCCACCTGGTACGAATTCAATTTATAGAACCTCCCCAAAAAAACCACCCTAAACCCATAACAAATATCGCATTCCCATACAGGCTGTGTTCCAAGGTAACCATGGCGAGAGAATGTGTCCTCCGATAGGTATTGGCGAAAATAATTCCGGCTAAAAAACCCAGGACTGGTGCAACCCAGTTTAAAAACAAAATATGAGCTAAACAAAATGCCGCTGCGCTCATGATTACCATCAACGTTCCATCACCAAATAAACATTGGTAACGGCGAAAAAAAAATTTACAGAAAATAAATTCCTGGGGTAATGCTGAAAATAGTGGGTAGAACAATAATATCTTCCAAATCAACCCAGGATTATTAGCTTGAATCATAAATAGTTTCTCCGGAAATAGCTGATGCGTCATAAACAATAGAACCACACTAGCAAAGGCCCACCTTCCAAGAACTATAAAAAATGTCTTGAAATCAAAAGTCACCGCGTAATTTTTTTCACTTCCAAGGCACCAGTATACAAATAGGGTATAGACTAAGATAAACCATAGAAATAAAAGTATGTACGGGGCCAATTTAAAGAAGAATATGCCGCCCGGCACTAACATACTCAGCACAAAAAGCTCGCCAACTAAAATTGATTTATTCACAATTAGTTTGGAAAACATGAGCAAATTCTTATTACAAAGAATCCCCTTCTCAAAATGTTTCTAAATGAAGTCAAGAAAACCATCATTCTCATTACTTTTCAAACTCCGATAACTTTGAAATTAGCGCTTGAGGAACAGGAACAGACTTCCGGCTATCTTGGTCAGTATTGACCCAAATAATTTCTCCAGATGCAAGTAAATCGGACTCTTCTGCTCTAAAAACTCCTAACTGAAATGTTAGACTGGAATTTCCTATCCTTGATGTTCGCACACCCACCTCAATTTCATCATCAAAGAATATAGGAGCCTTGTATTCAACCAGCGCTTTTATAGTGTGAAAGTCATGACCCGTCCGTTCTTTCTCTGCCACGAAATCAAACGACAAGAGACGACAATACTCAGTGATGGCAGTATCAAAATAAGTTAGGTAATGAGCGTTATAAACGATCATCTGTCCATCAATTTCTGAGTAACGCACTCTAAATGGGAAAAAGAATTTATAATCAGCATGTTGGGTCATATCTGGCCTTACCTCTAAATAAAAATCATCCTGCTCTTATACCAATGTTGTTAAGAGAATGCATGACCTACCCAGAACAGTCACCCATTGAACTCAGGCCGGGTCTGCTCACCTTAAAAAATTAATGAATGTTAAGAGATCCTTTTTGCGATTACCACAACCCGTATACGCTTACCTCAATAACAGTACTGAAAATCATAAAATGAAAGGAAATTTTTCTAGTTTTATTTCAAATAACAAAGCATCCACTACGAGTGGTACTCCAACCCCGCCCAACTATTTCTTGAAATTTTTTAACCTATGGTTTGTGGTCAAAAATCAATATGCTAGACTGCAAATTATTCGAAAACCAAGCTAAGATGGAGAGCACTTATGACAGATTACATTCCCCCCACCTTAGATTGGGTCCGCGAACAAGTTGAGTTGTATGAGAGTAGCGGTGGAACCAAAGGAACTACGCTCAGGGATACAGGGCTACCCTGTATTATCATAACACATCAAGGAAATAAAACCGGCGGCATTCGCAAGATTCCAGTGATGCGGGTAAAAGTGGGCACCAATTATGTACTAGTTGGCTCGTATGGCGGTCGCCCAAAAAATCCAACATGGGTATATAACCTTCGAGCAAATCCAGACGTTGAGATACGGGACGAAACCCAAGTAATGAAAATGCGGGTTAGAGAAGTCACTGATGATGGTGAAAGGAATCCTCTTTGGGAAGCTGCGGCCGAAGCCTATCCTCCCTACAATGAATACAGAGAAAAAACTTCTCGAAAGATCCCAGTTTTTGTCGCGGAGCCTATCTAAACTGCGGAGATCATTTTAGCTGCAGAGTGGCGTGTATTTTTTGTAAAGGCGGAGTGGGTAAGTCTACTCTGAGCTCATAGTCCTGTTCATAGATTTATGACTACGATCCCACTACCGCGTCTATAACTTCCAACTCATAGGAAATTCCCTGAAGATGTTGGCTGCCACTGGTCGAGAAATAAAACGAGTTTAGGCATGGCTCGTTCCATATGTTACTTGCTTTGCCATTCAAGGATGTCACAAACCCAATCCGCACAATCGACAAGTTTAAGTGTCTTTGCACCATCCCAAGACACTATATTAAAATATCTAGGCACCTGCATTACTCTTTCCTTCAATTCTGGCTTGAGCCTAAAACGGACTATGCTCATGTGGTTAGCCACATCAAAACCTTTCATAGGAAAAGCCGTTTTGAAGGCTAGCGTTGTAATTGCAGCTTCCCATCATAAAACGTATATGAATCAAACTGGCTCAAAAAAGACATCCCTAGCAAGGATGTTCCCATTTCTGTCTCGTTAATTGAAACCCAGACTTCAAAAAACTCAAAAGATCCAATTTGCAAACCGTCCAATAGATACGGCGCACCTCTGACACGCCCATTAGCTGTCTGGTAAACCTGAGTGAAGCGCAATTTCTCGACATCGATCCCAATTTTTCTGGCATCTCTATGATTTAAGACTATATCGCTAGCACCGGTATCCACCAAAAATGTTACTTTCTCACCTTGAATGGCACCAGTTAAGTAGTAATGCCCATCTTCAGCAACGGAAACCGAAATAGTGCCATTATCTCTAACCCAAATGTAACCAGGAATAAACTCCGCAAGAACCCGATGGAATGTGTTCATCACATCATGGCGGAACGTATAAGACATGGCGAGACAGACAAATATAATAAACCACACAAGTGCATTACGCACAGTCGTGCTAATGTCTTGCTTTCGAAAATAAAATAATCCGAAAGAAAGGAATATGAGGATAAGCAATAACTTTGTAAGGTGGGGAGCCTCAACTTTCGAAAGACTGCCTGGAAAATAGTGGAACAGACTCCACAATAATAATCCACCGGCCAAGAGGGCGAAAAACCATAAACCACCGCCAAATGAACTACTCTCGCTAGCTACTTCCTCTTTTACACTAGGATCCCAGGGGCCACCCATACGTAAAGTCTCCCACGATTCTAATAGACTTGTCTAACAAATGCTCCATATATTTCCTGCACCCGCAGGCGGCATTTGGATATTTATTAATTTTTTGTGACACTTTATACTACAAATTGTAATTCCTTTTGCCTCTTGTAGTGGCAAGCTACCAGAGGTTTCTGAATAAAACATGGAGAGATATTATGAGATCCCTACTACTACTAGCTTCCGTGATTTGCCTTTCGTCAACTATCGCTTATGCGGATTATACCATACGTAATGTTTATAAATTTGAAAATGCAGACATGGTAGCAACCCAAAATGGCTCCAATGCCATGATTGCGAGCGTTATAGGCTATTCTGAAGATTCGAATGGCAACAAGGCAAGCTTAAAATGTGTGGTAAATGTCGCCAATGGACAAATCTCAGGCCATTGCCAGGGCACAGATCAAGACGGGGACATTGAATATACAACAGTCGCCAGAGATATGACCGGCGGTAATAAACAAGGAACCTTCCAGAGAACTGGCGGAACCGGAAAATATGCTAACTCACTCGCCACGTGCGTTTATACGGTAGAACTTTCTGACTTCACTGTTGGGGTTGGCTATCTTACTGCAGATTGCAAAGAGTAAAATACAGAAAACAGTGACCTCTCAGGGCACCTGCCCTGAGAGGATCGAATTCATGGAAGATTTCCCTAGAAACCATTTTGCGATCCTTCGAGCCAACGGTTTTGTCCCACCACTAACCCCTTAGAAACGGCGGGCAGAAACTGTTCCACATTTTTACGGAAGCTCTATTCTCTGTAGCAAACCCATCTTGACACCGGCTGCTGTGTCGAAGAAGCAAAGCCCACCCTCGAAGCCCCCTTTTTCTCCCAACACTGTATGTTTCATGCTCTTCCTATCCACCACATGGGTAAAGCCACTTGATGGAGTTCGTGTCTCAGGAAGAGGGCTGGTGGATCTCCATTCTATTCTATTTTGCCCATCAAATAGATAAGGGGTATCTTCATCGTCCGCGGGAATATAAAGACTACCCCTTATAATCGATAAAGCCTTCACACGGCCATTTGCAAATACAAACCCATAATACAAATCTTCGGTGGAACCCTTAACTCCAACACAAGACAATCCCCGCCCATCTAACTCCCCAGCTGCAGCAATAGGGCCAGGAGATGGGTATCCTATGCCGAACACAACCAGGCACAGCACTCCCAAAAAGCAACACCTAACACTTAAAGTAGTTTTGCAACCTGAGCTGGTAACTAGAGAAATCATATGAAGGCAGAGATTTACCAGAAAGCCCCCTCTTGCCTCAACTCTTATCTGATTTACTAAGCCGCGTTTTCGCCTGCAGCGACAATAGTGACACAATGCAGTATCCTGTGAAAAAATAAAATCCTGGCTCCAAGCTTGCATCCAGCATGCCAGAGGCCTTGCTGGCTAAATAGGCAATAAAGACACCAACAGCGAAGACGTCTGCCATAGACCACTTTCCAATAGTGAATATAAAATTGTGAGCCGTTTCTTTTTGGCTTAACGCACCAAAAAAGAACACCCAAAGAATTACTATACCCTTTAAGACTGGTATCATGACGCTAAAGAATAAGATCAAGAAGGCTACCAAATAATTTTGGCCCTCGTACAAAGTCTCAACTGCCTCCATAATCGATTGCTTATAAGAAAATAACTCCCTTCCAGCATGCTCCGCCGAAATTTCTAACATGGGCTGTGTAACACCCAGAACCAAGAGAACAAACGAGGCAAGCAAAAGTATGAATGAAACTGTATTCCGGGTATTAAACGAAATTACATTCAATTGCGATAAGCCACTCATCCAACATCTCCATAAAAATGCACTCTGAAATATCTATTCATTATAACGGGCACACTCTCCAGATTCTTCAAAAAACCAAATATGTTATGCACTGATCCAATGAATCTGTGCCTCAATTCGATCAAAGAACTCCTCTAGATTCTGCAATGATACCTCAAGAGTCCTGTCGTTAACCAGGGGATGAGCATATATTTTTGAGCAAAGCCGCAGGTCGCTATCTAAAAAAAACTTCACACCGTTCTTTACACCGTTAATCATACAAAATGGCGTTACAGCACCTGGATATACACCTAAATTCTCCATCAAGCGCTCGGAAGAGCCAAATGATAAGTGGCCCGCCCCTAGGATATCCTTCAATGCTTTAAGATTGATCTCTTGGTCTTGCTCCACTGTTACTAGAAAATTGTTTTTCTTCTTATCTCGAAGGTACAGATTTTTAATATGCCCGCTTCCATCGCCGACCTGTGAGAACCGATGTTGAATCAGCTTAGACTGTTGAACCGTTCCAACGGGTTCATGGTAGTGGCACGTATAATCAATAGCCCAAAGTTTGAGCTGTCTCAAAAGTTGATCCGAAGAGACGGGCAGAGTGTCCTGAAAGTGGGAGGAAGCATCTAACTCCATATTATCTATTCCATTTCTGAGCTTGTTTGGCCCCCCAAAGGCTCGTAATACCATTACAATATCCACACTACCAACTCAAATAGGCAAACTTTGGAAAAATTCTTTGACACAATCCATAAACCAGTGACTATTATTTCAAAATCTACAATACACTATAGAAATATATGAAGGAGCAAAATGGCAAGATTAGACAATAAGGTGGCATTTATTACCGGTGGTGGAGGCGGAATTGGTCGTGCAACTGCAGAACGCTTCGCTGAGGAGGGTGCAAAAGTTGTTATAGCTGAAATAAATAGGGCTGCCGGTGAAGCCGCAACTTTATCGGCTCGTTCCAAAGGAAGAAAAACTGGCGGTGATGCCCTCTTCATTGAGACCGACGTAACCAATGCTGAAAGCGTCGAGGCTGCCGTAAAACAAACCATCAAACACTATAAATCACTACATATCCTGCATAACAATGCTGGCGGATCAACTCTACAAGATGGCCCCGTCACAGAGGCCCCTGTTGAAGAATTTTGGCGCTGCATAAACCTCGATGTATTTGGTACATTTCTTTGCTCGAAATTTGCTATCCCGGAAATAGCAAAATCTGGAGGTGGCTCAGTGATTAACATGTCATCGAATGTCGCCCTTATGGCCCTGCCAGGTCGTGATTGTTATACGGCCGCAAAGGGCGCGGTCACCTCTCTTACTAGGTCCATGGCCGTAGAGTATGCACCCGATAACATTAGAGTGAACGCTATTGCCCCCTCTGTGACTTTGTCAGACCGAGTCAGAAAACTCTTAGAGAAAAGTCCAGAGATTGAAGCAATATCAAAAACACACCTGCTTGGGCTCGGCGAGCCCATACATGTGGCGGACCTAGCCGTCTATCTGGCTGGAGACGAATCAGCTATTACTACCGGACAAGTGATCCCAGTCGATAGCGGGGTAACGATCGTCTAAAGATTAGGTTCATCGCTAAAAGTTCCACAGTCCGCTAGCGCATTTTTGGGAAATATAGTGTCACGGCTAAATTTACAGGCCAAAATCAATGGGAGTTACCTTGCACACTTAATCTCATACCCGACTTCAACTACTTATTTACACTCGCCCGAAAGTACCGCGATACCAAGCTGGACGTCAATTAGGTCGACCACGTAATTGCATACCTCCCTTGCGTTAGCATACTTTCCTGTCCCGCCTAGCACTGTCCTAACTCCGTTAGGGCCTTTGCTCATGTCTCTATACAAAGAACTATAGACGCTGTCTCCATCTTGGTCCGTGGCCTCACAGTCTACCGAAAGAATTTGCCCCTTAACGGTTGCAAGGCACATTCCCTTAGATATGTTCCCACGAGAATCTTTGCCCAGCTCGCTGCCCGTAAAACTAACCATCTTAGCGCCGTCGGCGCCGGTAATACTCTGCAAATTTTGGATATTATATGCATGCTGGATCGTATAATCAGCATGTGCTGCAAAGCTAAAGAATGCGATTCCCAGGACACTTAATAATAATTTCATAAAACCCTGCTCCTTTTTACTTTTAGGGTCTTATTTCATCACAAACAGTGTTTTCGGGCAACGGCTTTAATACTGATGATATCACCCACACTTCAATATCGGTCTTAAATCTCTGCTGAATCCCACTACTACCTATTCCAGATCCAAACTTTCCCAACTAAAATCCACTTCAGAGCAATTCTAGCCAACCCTTGGCATCATCATACAACTTATGCTTCTTTCAGATCTATAACAAACATACCTGTTTTTCTTTTAAGATAATGACAAAGATATTTTGTATCCGAATTTGTGGGGCTAGTAGTTGCAACTGTGGATACGAGCTCCCAACCGTTCTTACCCTCCCTACTCAGGTCATTCATACCCTTTTCATAACCCATGATACTAGTGTCATGCCTTAGGGTTTTGTACTCCCATTGGTAATTCACTACCGAATTCTTCTCGGACATTGCTCCTCCAGAGATGTAATTTTACAATCGAAACGCATCAATTCTCCCACTGCAACGAAAACATTTAGCACTAAGTTACCATACCTTTACAGCCCGCGCGCCCAATTGATTACAACTAAAGTCCTTTCTTCTTTTGTGATGTAACCACATCAACCAACACAGCAACTATCAAATTCAATATAGTGATCGAACCTATAGCAACGAAACTGTAAAAATATATCCATGACCACCAAAACGTTTTCTGAAGTGGCAACATTACCTGTTCCCAACTTGATAATGTCAGGACCTGCACTAAGGTGATCATCGATATCCCTAAATCCTTCCACCTTAACGGGTCCTCCTCAGCAAATAATATCGCCCCAAAAGAAGCATAAATATACAATATGATAAACAAAAGTAGCGCTACGTAGAAAACTCGCTTTATTGAGAGGAATAACGCCTCGATTAACTCCTTTAATTCTGGAACCGCAGAAATCAATCTCAGGACCCGAAAAATACGCAATAGTCGAAGCAATAACACAGAAGAATCCGGACCCAATGGAATAATGGATACGAGGACTATAATTGTATCAAATATATTCCATCCGTTCTTAAAAAATAAGCGCTTTTGCGGTTCTCCGATATACCTAATACTGATTTCAACGACAAAAAAGACCGTTATAAGAAGATCAATAACTTCAAAAATAGTTGTGTAAGAATGTGAAGCCTCGAACGTCGAAACACCAATGACCAAGGCCGACAAAACGATGGCTGCAATCACCACAGCTTGGAATAATTTATGCTCTTTTATTTTAAAAAAAGTTTTTGTTGGCAACCGCAATTCCTTAAAAGAGTTCCCAAAAACCAAAAAAGTCCACTTTGGCTCTACCTTTTTCTCCACCCGAATTAGTAACCACTGGTTGGTGAAGAACACTCAATTCTGAGTTGTTTACCAGCATATGCTCCGGGCACCTCTACCCTTACAACCGCCACGCCGCCCACACTCATCGATGCAGATCCACCAATTCCTGCTCCCTCAGAATTATAAACCGTACAACTTACAACTCCTTTTGTGGGAGAGTAAGTTATCGTCAATAAATTTCCGTCCCATTCAGTATGTATAATTTCCTGAGCACTCGATGGTTTGGAGAAGATAGTTACAAACAATAGTAAAGATATGATAATTATTCTTTTCATTATTCTCACAGCCTGTTCCTGGTTTGTTTCTTAGTATCTAACTCTCTCGGGGAGCTTATTATATTGGTTACAAAATATTGATACACCTGCTGCACCCAAGATATCAATAACCAAGGAGATAGAAGCGTTGATTCCAAGTGAAGCGACCTATCATAATTACCATTCTTCAAAACGGTGACGAAACCAACGTATGGGATTGTACAGGGTAGATATGGGAATTAAATAAATGATTTGGTGGAAAGAAACACTACTCTGGGTAGTTATTGTACCGATATTGGTTGCAGGTGGTTTTTACCTCGCGGAGTATTTGAGAAAACTTATTAGTTGGAAAAGGTATTCCAAGACTTTTAAAGACCATCTTACTGGATTCCCTTTTCTTGGAAGATGGGAAGTATTTGTTGTCCAGTTTCTTCTCATGATGTTAGTTGCGCTAGTAATTAGAGCGCTGTTCTTCTCTCCGTGGGGTTTTTAGCAGTCACTCCAAGCAGTGCTGTGTAATATATTGAAAAGAGCTTCTAAAATCTATCGATACCACTACAAACAAATAATCCATTTACTGCTTCTATGGCCTGTAAGGAAAACCTTTTATATCAGACTCACCCCCCCATAGAATATTCTGTCGGAGGGTATTTTTAGGGGTTAAAAACCTCAGAAAATAAACGTTTTTTTCGACAGTGACAGATGTGCGTTGTCTGCTTCTATTAGAATGAAACACATGAAATCAAAATTTTATTCGATGAACTTCAACGCTTAATCCAGAGACTTTGTATGAAACTTTATCACTATTAAATTTTCCCGCTGGCACCAATTTCATCGCATCATCAGTGACAAGTATTTCCCCAGGGCCCGCCAAATCTTCTCCTAATTTGCTAGCCATATTTACAGGATCACCAAAAAAGTCCTTCTTTCGAATCAACAAAAACTTTCCAAAATCAATTCCAATGCTGACATGGACATCCAATTCCGCAGGCGTCATCATATTCATGCCAGTCAGGATGTGATTGATTTCAGTTGCAAAAACTATTGCAGCCTCTGTGGAAGGTAGACGTGCAAACATATTATCAGCTTCAAACTTAACAATGCTGCCACCGCATCTACTTACAGGTTGTTCAACAGCTCTATGCATTCGATGGATCATTGATAGATAATGCACCACCCCGTGGGTTTGTGTCAGACGCGAAAACCCTGCCATATCCAAAACAAGTACAGCTTGCTCGACACCGTACTTATCCCAAAGTTGTGCCTCGATCCGCTTAAGATCGTTCACTGACTTGGCCTGACCTTCAGCCTGAGAGTATTGAGCAACCAACTCCTCAAACGTTGCCATTAAGCTATTTCTCCACTGGCACGAACCTTCTTCTCACAAGAAAAAGTCTGACAAACAGTGTTAAAAGTTTGAAGTGTTAACATTTTTAACACTAACCTCAACCCTGTTCAATAATGGGCGATGGAACCTGTCTTCCACCAAATCATCTTACCGAAATAACTTTTTTGACAACCATGAAAATAAGACTTAACACACCAAACGCAATTGCCATCAATAAAGTAGCACCAATAGACATGCCAAATGAACCAAACAGGCATGTACCACCCACCACTAAATCAAACGGCAACGAGCATCCTCTGGTAGTTACAGTTAAAATGTCGCTGGCAATTAGTAAAACAACACCAATGGCAACAGCACCCCCTATCAATATACCTTTGTTCATAAATCTCTCGCTCCTGTATTAACTCCCTCTGATATCCGCACTCCCAAGACGTACGGTAAGGGTCAAGCACAGTGTGGCGGTCAGGTATTTCGTACTAGAATGATGGCATATCGCAGAAAATGAGGAAATACTATTGAGAGTGATAGTGCTGACAGGATGCAGGAACAAATAAGGGAACAAATAAGGGAACAAATAAATGGCATACAGGACGCAAACTCACTTATTGGGAACAGAGGAAAACGGAACTCTTGCTGATAAGGTTGATAAAGAACTTCAGAAAATACTTGATGATGGAGCAAACTATGGTTGGAAACTACACAGCATTTCCCATTCTTTAGTCTCCCAAGCAAATATTTTTGAGGACGACACCCACCGTGCTTTGTTTAATTTGGTATGGGAAACACCATAAGACCATCCGTGTGGAAGTGGTTGATAAAACTATTTTAATGAGTGATTTTGGGTTTTCTAGGTAAGAAACAGGTCTATTTACTCAACACCCTTTGTATTCCTTACGGACACATTCACGGGCAAGTTCTTGTGCTTCTGCGATTTCAGATGGGGTCATCCTTCCCGCAACCTTGTCCCTCATTTCAACCGCATCCTGGTCTCCAGATGATGCAACAAAATTCCACCACATATGGGCATAGACATTATCCTGTATTACACCTTCACCTATGTAGAACATCCAACCCAGATTGTATTGGGCACCGGCATTCCCCTGTTCGGCAGCAAGGGTGTACCATTCCACCGCAATCTTATAATCCTGTGGAACACCCAGTCCTTCAACGTACATCCAACCCAGATTGAACTGGGCACCGGCATTCCCCTGTTCGGCAGCAAGGGTGTACCACTTCACCGCAGTCTTATAGTCCTGTGGAACAGCATATCCGTTTTCGTACATCAAACCTAGATTGAACTGGGCAGCAGCATTCCCCTGTTCGGCAAGAGGTGTCCATTCGCGAAGAGCAGTTGCGTAGTCCCCACTATCGTATGCGGTTAGACCCTTTTGGAAATCAGCACTCCAACTCACCCCCGCACTTCCAAGAAGTACGGCAAGAGTTAGGCAAAGGGTGGTCAGGTGTTTCATACGAGAATGATGACAGATTAAGGGACATCAGGGAATACCGATAAATCCTCCATATCAGACTCACCACCCTACAGAACACCCTGTCAGAGGGTATTTTTAGGGGTTAAAAACCGCAGGAAATAAACGTTTTTATTCGACAGTGACAGATATGCGGTGTGATGATGCACTTTCCCACGCTGACCTAACCTTCAACTTCACCATCACTTATCGGTCCCCTGCCCTCACGGGAAATAACTACTCCTCATACCAATTATTCCTTTATCAGACCATCTCTGAGTATAGAGAGCAAGGAGTGACTTTTAATGCCATTGCCGGGTGGTTGAACAAAAAGGGATATCTGACCGTGCGTGGCAAACAGTTCCGAGGTGCTCACGTCCATTCGATACTTAAGAAGAGATTAGCAAAGGAGGCATTGTTCAAACGAGAGTATCCAGAGGTGTGGTCGAACTTCAGTATGGAGGTGGTAGATAAGACTATTTTGATGAGTGACTTTGGGTTTCCTACCAAACACAATGGTCAGTAACTAGTTGAGGTTTAATCCTGTTTCAAACTGTTCCGTTTATACGAAAAGAAGTCTTCTGTTTCTTGACTGAAATGTGTGCACCGCTTGCCAGTTAATTCACTCAAAACCGTTTCAAGTTCATCGGAGTAATACATCTCTTCATTGATTTGGATCACACCCGATTGATCAATAAGAATATAACCCTTTTCATAGAAATCATCACAACCAACCTTGCAAACTGGCATTACAACATTGGGGTTTTTACGCTCAGATGTACTGCACTTGCTTCTTGGTTTTATATGTGCTGCCACCATCAGATCTATTGGTAAAGTTCGATGGCAAATAGCGCACTTTGCCTCTTGAACACCTTTGAACAAAATACCTCTGAGGATTCCTTGTTCTTTTCTAGACTGACTTTGGTTGCGCCGCCCGTCGGTGTTTTCTATCTCACTCAGACGAAGTTTAAAGTGTTCTTCAAAGTCCTTGTCCCGAAATTTTCCAACCTCATAAAGACTTTTGATTAACCTTTCACTAGAATCTGAGACAGAGTTCTCCAAGAGTTCAATTATAAAACTGAAGTCCTGCTCGTCAGATCTCAATTGGTCTATCGATTGGTGAAGTTCAGCGTTGTGGAAGATACCCTTAAACTCTTTCTTCAAACCCAAATAATGAAGAACACCCATAGACTGCCAACCTTTGGAGGACAGAGGATCTAAACCAAGAATATCTCTATCCATTTCTCTATGCGTAACATCGTTAGCAAATAACCAAGTGTGAACAATTTGAGAAATTTCCTCAAAGTTCCGTTGCTTGTATTCTCTATCCCTTCTGGATGGATCAAGTTTTGGGATCAACATTCTTTTAGAACCTTTTTCCTGCGTCTCAAGAAAGAGGAAGGAATATTAATATAATAAATTCAATAATTTACTCGACAGTGACGGGTATTGTTATCTTGCGGGGTTGATCGCTGTGAAAAACTACTCAACACCCTTTGTATTCCTTACGGACACATTCACGGGCGAGTTTTTGTGCTTCTGCGATTTGGGCAGAGGTCATTTCTTGGGCAATTACGTCTCGGTTTCCTAATGCGTTCTTACTTTTCCCAGATGATGCGGCAATATTGTACCACATATGGGCACGGACATAATCTTGTATAACACCCGTACCATCGTCGTACATCGCACCCAGATTGGACTGGGCAGAAGCATTCCCCTGTTCGGCAGCAAGTCTGTACCATTTCACCGCAGTTTTATCATCCTCTGGAACACCTTGTCCGTTGTCGTACATCAAACCCAGATTGTACTGGGCAAAGTCATTCCCCTGTTCGGCAGCAAGTCTGTACCACTTCACCGCAGTCTTATCATTCTCTGGAACACCGTATCCGTTATCGTAGATCACACCCAGACTGTACTGGGCAGTGGCATGCCCCTGTTCGGCAAGGGGTTTCCATTCCCGCAAAGCAGTTGCGTAGTCACCATTCTGGGCAGCGGTCAGTCCTTTTTGGAAGTCAGCACTCCAACTCATCCCCACACTTTCAAGAAGCACGGCAATGGTCAGACAGAGTGTGGCGGTCAGGTGTTTCATGCGAGAATGATGGCATATTAAGGGAAATCAGGGAAGACCGATAAATCCTCTATATCAGACTCACCACCCTACAGGACACTCTGTCGGAGGGTATTTTTAGAGGTTAAAAACCGCAGAAAATCAACGTTTTTATTCGACAGTGACGGGTATTGTTATCTTGCGGGGTTGATCGCTGTGAAAAACTACTCAACACCCTTTGTATTTCTTACGGACACATTCACGGGCAGAATCCCAGTAGTTATTTCATAACGCCTACACAATGGGTTTAGGTCCAAACCTATTTTCTCCTTCATCCCCTTTCTTGCAGCACCAGTATAGGATCGGGAATAGTATTCCAATGATGGTCAATTCGATAAGCAACCACCATCCCGATCTGTTTACATCATGAAGGCGTCTTACTGATACAGAAATCGCTGGAATAAGTATCGCCACGAAAAAAATATTAGATAAAGGCGGAAATGTCGCATCGTAATCTACGAACGACTCCCCTGCGATCAATGGATCAAGAAACGCCAACATCGAACTTACAATCGCAGTAAATAACGTAAATAACCAAAACTCCGACCGCGACGCCCGATCAGAAAAATTGGTGTATTTTACAAAACATACTTTTACGGCGTCAAAAAAGTTCATATTGGTCGCCCCTTCATATCGTACATTTACCAAGCACAGCAAGGGTCAGGCAGAGGATAGTGGTCAGGTGTCACATACTAGCATGATGACATATTGAGGGAAATCAGGGAAGACCGATAAATCCTCTATATCAGACTCACCACCCTACAGAACACTCTGTCGGAGGGTATTTTTAGGGGTTAAAAACCGCAGAAAATCAACGTTTTTATTCGACAGTGACAGATTTTGCCAAATTCCTTGGCTGATCTATATCTGTTCCTTTTAAGGCAGCAACATGGTAGGCCAGTAGTTGAATAGGGATAGCATATAATATAGGCGCAACCAGTGGCGAAACTTTTGGTAATGTAATCGAAGCAAAGGCCTGAAGGCCTAACTTACTCACCCCATCCTCATCCGAAATTAAGATTACACGTCCACCACGCGCTAATACTTCCTGCATGTTAGCCGCTGTCTTATCAAAAAAATTATCATTTGGAGCAATCACTATTACTGGCACCCCATCGTCAATGAGAGCGATGGGTCCATGCTTTAACTCACCAGCTGCATATCCTTCGGCATGAATGTAACTTATTTCCTTTAATTTGAGAGCACCTTCTAGGGCAATGGCAAAGCTAGTGCCTCTACCTATATAAAGAACATCTCTTTCATTATAGATTTTTTGAGCCAAATTACGCAAAGCTACGTCATGATTTAGCACTTCCGCAGCACGGGATGGAACCTCGGTTAACGCTGAGGACATCTCCTCTTCTTGTGCTCTAGTAAGATTACCGCGGGCCCGGCCAATAGCGATCGCTAAACTGGCGAGAGTTATCAATTGGGTAGTAAAAGCTTTAGTTGAAGCAACACCAATTTCTGGGCCAGCCATAGTATACAAAACATTATCAGCTTCACGAGCCATTGAGCTTTCCGCCACATTCACGACAGATAAGATACTTTGACCCATCGTTTTCGCAAATCTCATCGCAGCAAGGGTATCAGCAGTCTCACCAGATTGTGAAATGAACAGGCCCAGAGTGCGGTCTTGCCTTGGTATGGCACGATAACGGTATTCAGATGCGACATCTATATCCACCGGAAGGCCGGCAAGAGACTCAAACCAGTAGCGGGCAACCAGCCCAGCGTAATAGGAGGTGCCGCAGGCTACGATGCTTACTCTTTCATAGTCAGAAAAATTTATTTTTAGTTGCGGCAAACTAATGGCTCTCTTCACTGGATTGAAGAGACTTTGAAGACAATCACCAATTACCACTGGCTGTTCATAAATCTCCTTTAACATAAAGTGAGCATGGTCGCCTTTTTCAACCGCACTATCCGCTATATCTATTTCCCTAATAGCTCTATTTACCACTTCTCCCGCCTGATTATGGACTGTAACCACGTTATCTCGCAGCTCAACCCAATCCCCCTCGTCTAAGTAGGAAATACGCCTTGTAAGCGGAACTAAGGCCAGGGCATCAGACCCCAGAAATAGCTGACCATTTCCATGTCCCACAACCAACGGACAACCCCGCCGGGCACCAATCATCAAGTTTTCATGGTCAGTAAAAATAATGGCAAGGGCAAATGCTCCCTCAACCCGCTCAAGCATAGTTCTCGTCGCCTCTACAGGTGACATACCCTTTCTAAGATAACCATCGATAAGAGCAAGCACCACTTCTGTATCAGTTTCACTTTCAAAACAATAGTCTTGTCCTTCAAGTTCTTCTCTAAGTTCCAAGAAATTTTCAATAATTCCATTATGCACCAAAGCCACCAGGTCAGTTGAATGTGGGTGGGCGTTGGTAGTACTGGCGGGGCCGTGGGTAGCCCATCGGGTATGACCAATTCCTATGGTGCCTTCTATAGGATCACTCTTCAAAAGAGATCCCAACTCAGCTAGCTTCCCCTCGCAACGCCGCCGCTGGACCTGTCCATCAAGCAAAGTTGCAATTCCAGCTGAATCGTATCCCCTATACTCAAGGCGCCGCAAACCCTCCATCAAGAGGGGGGCTACGTTGCCCTGAGAGATTGCTCCGATGATCCCACACATAATATATCGCTTATTAAAATCCTCAGGATTTATCTGTTGAGCGGCGCCCTCTCCATCGTTTAGCACCACCTTTCAAATGTTTCTGTTCCGCCCTGGTGACTGATAGCTCATCTTCTTCTATGTCATCAGTCACTACGCTGCCTGCACCTACAATGGCATTCTCACCAACAGATATCGGCGCTACGAGAGCGCTATTTGAACCTATAAAGGCACCATCACCAATTTCCGTTAAATGCTTTGTCAAACCATCATAGTTGCAGGTTATTGTACCAGCCCCAATGTTTACACCCTGCCCTACATTTGAGTCGCCGATATAGCTAAGATGGCTCACCTTAGTAGCCCGTCCGATATGCGCCGCTTTAATCTCTACA
Source organism: uncultured Alphaproteobacteria bacterium (assembly GCA_902562525.1). Classification (GTDB taxonomy): domain Bacteria; phylum Pseudomonadota; class Alphaproteobacteria; order UBA7887; family UBA7887. The sequence continues at coordinate 10,132 of CACETT010000014.1, read as the reverse complement.
AAATTTCCCACCTTAGCTCCCGAATCAATCACCGTTCCAGGACGCAATCGAGCGAATGGACCTATGACAACATCATTTGACAGCTTAACTCCTTCCAAATGGGAGAAAGCCTTTATCTCCACCCGATCACCCACCTCAACAGATTTGCCTAGAAATACATTTGGGCCGACAGTTACATCTTTACCGAAAATAGTATCCATAGAAAGCCATGTAGTCCCAGGATCAATAAGGGTTACGCCACCTGCCATCGCCCTTACTCTTAAGCGGTTCTGCATAATTGACTCAGCATTTGCTAAATCCATACGACTGTTGATCCCTTGTAATTCATCGGGCAGCCCCACCACCAGTCCGACCTTCTCTCCACTATCCCGAACTAACGAAACAAGATCTGTCAGATAATACTCACCCTTTACGTTTTGATTCTTGACGTTAACTAGCTCCTTAAACATAACCTCTGCGCGAAATATCATCACCCCCGAGTTACATAGGGTTGTTTTTAGATCTTCACTATTAGCGTCCAATTCCTCAACAATGGCCTCAATAGTGCCATCTATTTTGCAACGGATACGGCCATACCCTTTTGGGATCTTTGGTTTAAAGCCAAGGACGGCCAGAATATTCTTCCTATCGTTATCTAAGGTCTGCTTCATGAGCAGGATAGTGTCAGCAGTTAAAAGCGGAGTGTCTCCAAAGATAACTGCAATGTTTCCCACGAAACCTTCCAACTCGTCTTTAGCCTGCAAAACCGCATGCCCTGTACCCAAACGTTCTTCCTGTACTACAATAGTGTGATGTCGGCACACCCTTCCGACGTCTTCCATGTTTGGCCCAATGACAACCACAACCTTAGCCGGTGAGACTGCCTCAACACTATCGAGCACATGGTCGATCATTGGGAGCCCGGCCACTTGATGAAGAACCTTGGGCAATTCCGACTGCATTCTGGTACCATGACCCGCGGCAAGCACAATTACTGCCAGCGGCGTATCAGAGCTATCATCTTTTGGAACTTTGCTCATTGAAATAGACTACAAGAGAGTAATGAAATTGTCACAACCAACCTATCTATTATCCTTTTTGAAAGATCTTGCATGAAAACTCTCCCTGGTCCAGTTATCTTTGACCTGGATGGCACTCTTCTGGACACTGCACCAGACCTAGCTACAGCCCTCAATAAGTTGCTCTTGGAGGAGGGCTTCGAACCCCTCCCCCTCTCTGCCGTGCGATCTATGGTCGGCCAGGGCGCTGTCCAAATGATAAAGAGAGGCTTCACCGAATCGGGCAAATTGCCTGCAGAAGAAAAACTTCATGGAAAGTTACGTAAACGATTTTTGCACCATTATGAAAATTGTTATCTCAATGAAACTCGCCCCTTTCCATCCGTTGTAACAACTCTGGAAAAACTAAAAGAGGCTGGTCACCCCATGGCCGTATGCACAAACAAGTCTTACGAAATGTCTGTTCCTATTTTGGATGGGCTTAACTTGTTGAACTATTTCCACGGGGTCATAGGTGGAAACTCACTCCCGACTGCCAAACCAAATGCAGCACCACTTGAAGCAGCTATTCGCCTTACCAATGGCTCTGCCTCCGCAGCCACAATGGTTGGCGATAGCATTACCGATGTTAAAGCAGCGCGTTCGGCAAAAATTCCTGTAATTGCTGTATCCTTCGGTTACACGGACATTCCACCATATGACTTGGGAGCCGATGCCGTCATAGAGCACTTCAACGAATTGATACCAGCAATCCAAAAAATATCGCGAACAACACATCACTAAAAACAGCGAGTTTAGTCATAGAAAAAGAGACATATTACCCTACGTCTCTTTCCCAGTTCTGACACTTATTAATCGAGTACCCTACTCTGGATTGTAGTAACCTACACCGCAGAGAATGCCAGCTACTAAAGTCACCAAACTAGTTTTGGTAAATTCCCGACTTGAACCTGTCGTGGGCCTTTCGTAGCGATAGGTAACCTCTCCAGACCCCCCGGCTCTAGCAGCATCAAACATGGCTTCCCCAAGCTGCGTTCCCGAAGTATCAGTAAGATCATTGTTAAAAATGTTCATTCCAATGATACCAGGATGAGCAATCATGGTACCGTCCCGAGCAGCGCAAAATACATACAAATCCTTCTGAGCTAAGCCGCCTTCAAGGCGGGTAAATAAGTCCAGAGCTCTGTTCTTATCTATCTTTACTACAGCCACCGCTCTTTCTAGCAATGCCGCAGCTTCCTCTTTAGTTCCAAATTCACTCGCAGATGAACTTATCCCCAGAACGCTTGAACATATTATGGCTAGCAACAAAGTCTTTGTTGTTTTCATAATTCCTCTCCTTCAGCGACTTAATTTATTAAAAAGACGATACCACGCCAATTCAACATCCAATCCTTAGTCTACTCTATCGCATCTCATACGTAACCAAAATGGATTTATTTATAATAGCCTACTCATTTTTTGGGTCCAGGACGCTTATACGGACAGCGATCATCGCCGTACGACATTTACAGGATGTTAATAGAGTTGGATGATAGTTGTCCCTCCAAAATTACCAGAATCAGCTCGCCGTGGCTTCTATACCGGGCCTACAAAGAGCTGCGACCAAAGAAGATAGCCGTAATGAATCGAAGTAATCCCTATGCTTTTTAATTAAGCTACTGCTAGGCATAAATCTCCATGATTTGAATCTTCCTCTTTGCCCAACGGAGTTGGATTAGCCAACCAGTAAGTCCGACTTTTCAAAAATAAATTAGTTCGTGTCGACAAGATATCAGTAAAACCGGTATCATATTTGGATGTCAGATGAAAATGCTGAAACATTGACATTGGATTCCATGGAAGGAATAGACGGGTATCTCGATCTCCTCGCTGAAATCAGTCAAGACTTTGCACGTTCTAAAAATATTGACCTAACCCTTGAACGATCTCTTTTGAGAATTAAGTCTTATCTGAATGCTGAAGCAGCTTCAGTTTTCTTAATTGAACCAGAAGAACAAAGTCTCGTTTGTCGCTTTTCCATTGGCCCAGAAGACATCACAGGCGCTCGACTAAAATATGGCGAGGGCATTGTTGGTCAAAGCATTGTCAAAGACACATGCCTAATGGTTGCCGATGCAGAAAACGAACAAAATTTTTCACCTTCTATAGATGACCAAAGTGGATTTAGAACGAAATCTATTTTGTGTTCACCTCTGAGTACTAAAACTGAGCAATTCGGTGCAATCGAGCTTATCAATAAAGAAAACCCTGACGGCCATTTTGATGAGAGAGACAGAAAAATTCTTAAAGCCCTAACTTCATCTGCTGCGATGGCAATAAATAATTCTCGAATGACCCAGGCATTATTGGAGCAAGAGCGATTACATCGGGAACTTGAGTTGGCTGCGGAACTACAAAGCTCCCTGCTTCCCAGTCCCAGAGAATCAGACTTCCCGATCCACGCCGTAAACCAGCCAGCACGGATGGTGTCTGGCGATTTTTTTGATTACTTAGAGCTCCCAGATGGAAGAATTATTTTTAATATTGGCGATGTTGCAGGCAAAGGAATTAACGCCGCTTTGTTAATGGCTAAGACCGCGAGCCTCTTTAGATGCCTTGGCAAAACAATACATAAACCGGGTCATCTGCTTGGAGCAATAAACCAAGAAATTTGTGAAACCTCTAGTCGTGGAATGTTTATCACCATGATTGTTGGCATCTTAGACCCATTAAAGGGGACATTAACCATTGCGAATGCTGGTCACGAGCCACCCTTGCTTCGGACCCGCGAAGGGGAATATCTCTCTTTTCCTGCCCTTGCCCCACCCGTAGGCATCGAAACGGATGTCTCACCTAACGGTATATTCCCCGAAGCTAATATATCGTTAGAGAACGGGACCCTTTACATTTTTACTGATGGTGTCACGGAAGGTATAGTGGGAGCCAAGCCGCTTGGCATTGATGGCTTTAAAGATATGCTGGATTCAATAACTGACCGGTCACCCACTGATCGTCTGAACTACTTGGTCGATATTTTCCACAAATCAGAGATGCCTCTGCATGATGATCTGACGCTTATGCTTATCCAACAACAGGATGGAGAGCACAGGAAGTGACCTTAACTAACGTAACATCGCTTTTAACACATGAATTCATGGCACATAGCGGGGAACTATATAATATTAGGAGCCTGGTGCGCCGAGCCGCTGACGAAAGCGGATGCTCTGAAGGTTGCTCTGAGCTAGTGGTAATAGCGGTTAACGAAGCAATTATGAATATTATACAGCATGGCTACCAATCCAACCCCAAGGGAAACATAACTATTAAAATCAAGCAAGCGGACAACACCCTTATCATCCAATTGCGTGACTTTGCAGAAACTGTAGATCCTGCAAAAATTAAGCCAAGAGATCTTGGCAATATCCGGCCTGGAGGACTCGGCACCCATTTTATCCGAGAAGCCATGGACGATATAAAATTTCTCTCCCCTCCTGATGGCGTTGGTAATTTGCTTCAAATGATTAAACATATTACGTAGAGAACTAAAATGAGGAAAAATGCAATATAATAAACGTAACGAAAATGGGTTCTCAATAGTCGCCCTCGAGGGAGATGTTGACTTTCATAGTTCTCGCGAAGCTCGCCAGGTCTTACTGGAAATTGTAAAGGAAAAAGGAGATATGCTCATTGATATGTCCAAGGTCGAATACATTGACAGTTCGGGTATCGCATGCCTAGTGGAAGCATTCCAAGAGTCGAAAACTGCTGGCACCAAGTTTGGCCTTGTATCTGTCCAAGGAACCGCTCGTCGGGTACTTGAACTCGCCCGCCTCGAGCAAATCTTTCCTATATACAGCTCGATATCCGAAATAGAGGCCAGTTAAAATCGTTTTATACCATGACAGATAATCGTGATCCCATAATCCCCGTTCGTTTCATTGCATTTGTGGGCCAAAGATCAATTGTCGCCGCGCGTTGCATTCGGTCAGGAGTCGAGGAATTAGGCTTAGGAACAACATTATTCGCTGAGTGTCTGTTCTGGCTAGGATTCGGCAAATACCGTCATCAGACCGTGCGTGTACCAACAATTTTTGAACAGATGATGGAAATCGGTATTTTTGCGATTCCAATCGCGACAGTGCTATCTTTCGCCATTGGTATAACACTAGCAATGCAGGGAATTGCTCTTCTAAAAACCTTTGGAGCCGAGTCCCAAGTTGTCCTTGCCGTGGCTTTATCCGTAGTTAGGGAGTTTTCACCGTTAATTATGGGTATATTGGTAGCGGGCCGCTCTGGATCGGCGCTTGCCGCCCGTCTTGCCACCATGAACCTTAGCCAGGAACTAGATGCCCTTAGATCCATGAGTATAAATCCTGTTCGGTTTTTAGTGACCCCCACCCTCATAGCGACACTCATAATGCTTCCGCTCCTTACCTTCTGGTCAGATATAATCACCCTAGCAGCAAGTGCGCTGTACACATGGAATCAACTTGGGATGTCTTTCCAAGCATACGGAGTAACTACTCTCGGAATACTCAATGCAAATCATATAATGCATGGCCTAGGGAAAAGTGCGATTTTTGCGGTCTTAATAGTTATAATTGCTACTCTTAATGGACTTTTTGTGTCAGGTGGAGCGGAAGGTGTTGGGCGGGCGACAACCCGCGCTGTTGTGCTATCAATTGCAGCGATAATCATTACTGATATGTTGTTCATTCTCTTGGTAACCCAATCCTAACAAAAATATGAACAGGCACCCGCCCTTCCCATCTGGCTTACCTAACTCTCCTGATAACAAGGAAAAAGAGCGCATCATCGAGGTAGAGAACCTTGTCGTCCAGTATCCCGGAAATCCCGAACCCACACTTAAGGGCATAGACTTCCACGTCTACTCGGGGGAAATAATGGTCATTATGGGGGGAAGCGGCTCCGGAAAGAGCACGTTGCTCAGGCAACTGATAGCACTGGATAAACCCAATAGCGGTAGCATTCGGTTATTCGGTAAAAATATCGTGAAAATACCCCCCTTAGATCTCCACGATTTGCGGCTTCGTATGGGGGTCGCCTTCCAGGGCGGAGCTATGTTTAACTCAATGACAGTAGGGGAAAACTTATTGTTGCCGCTGCGTGAACACCTGAACTTAGCCGAGACCCAAATGGAGATCATGAGCCGCATGAAGCTTTCATTTGTAAACCTTGATATGTCCACACTCGATAAAATGCCATCCGAGCTTTCGGGAGGAATGCTTAAGAGGGCAGCACTTGCCCGGGCAATTGTGATGGACCCTCTTTTACTATTTTGTGACGAACCCTCAGCAGGGCTGGACCCAGCTGTTTCTGCCGCCATTGACGATCTAATTATTAAGCTGCGGGATGCACTGAATATGACTATCGTTGTAGTAACGCACGAAAGGACAAGCGCTTTTAAGATAGCTGACCGTATCACTATCCTAGATCGTGGTGAAATTCTAAAAGTAGGCACTCTGGACGAACTACAAAATAGCAAAAACCAAAGAGTTCAGGACCTCCTGATTGGTAATGCCGAGAATGTGGACGTAAACGCATGGTTATAATATACACAAACAGAACTATAGCCGATGCCGCAGAATAGAACACTCTATTTGGCTGTAGGAACCTTTGTCTTAGCCATGGTAACCGCCTTAGTTGTAACCTTAATTACGGTAGCTGGTAAAAATACCGGAACTAGCGCCTATTTTTTATCTCTTCCTAACGTTGCAGGATTAAAATTTGGGACACCAGTGTTATTCGAAGGATATCTGGCCGGTCAACTGGAACATATTACACCGACCATAGATGCCAACGAGCGGTTTGAGTTAAAACTTTCCATATCGGACGATATAAAAATTCCTAGTGACAGCCAAGTATTCATCACCCAACCAAACCTGCTGTCGGGACGAGCCATATCTATTTCCTCCGGGGTTTCCCTAAATTTTGTCCAAGCTAATGAGTTCTTGAACTACGGGGGTAACAGCGGGTTGGCATTATTGCCGGATTTAATTGGTGACGGACAAGATCTGCTTTCCGACTCGCGCCATCTGGTCCAGGAACTGGCGGAGTCTGCAAATTTATTCAGAATCTGGCTAGAAGAGGACTTTCGTTCTGTTGCAAGCACCTATGCAGAGCTACCACTAGCCCTAGAAAATGAAGTTATTGCTTTGGGAGATGAGGCCCAGATGCTGGTTTCAGAGCTTCGCCAAGCTAGCCATCGAGCCAGCACGATATTAGATGAAGACACACTTTCGAGCGTCCGTAAAACAGTTGAAAATGTAGAAGAAACAACTACCAAATTAAAGCAATCTAGCGAACGCTTGGACAAACTCAATCAAGACATTCAATCTATAGTAACCCTTACACATGATTTTATGTCGGATAGCAAACCAGACCTAGAGTCCGCAATTATTGACCTTCGATACGCCCTAGAGCGAGTTTCAGTAAGGATCGACTCCATGACATACAATTTAGAGGGTACCAGCCAAAACATGTATGAGTTTACAAGGGAGATTCGTCTAAATCCTGCTCTCTTGCTGGGAGGAAAACCACCACAAGATGAGGCTGTTTCGAATGATTAGTGAAAGAAAAAACTCTGCTAAGTATAGCTTGATCTTTGTATCACTTTCGATGGCGGGAATATTGATCTCTAGTTGTACTCAACCGCCGCCGCCCCAAAATCATTTTTACAGGCTCGGCACGCCCGAACCCCACATCGTACATCAAAATGCACCGATCCAAGGGAAGATCATGATAAAAACGATGCGAGCAGATGGCCTGGCTAGCCAACGACCCATCGTGTACAGTGAGAAAACTCGCCCCTTTGAGGTTCGCCAATACAACTACCACTACTGGTTTGAGGCCCCGCCTACTATGTTACAACTTCAACTCATTGATCATTTCCGTACTGCGAGAGCGGCAAAAACCATTAAAACATCAGACGCAACTGGCGACGGCGGTTGCAATGTTCTTGGCCATGTGCGGCGCTTTGAACGAATTATTCATGACCAAACACATTCAACAGTTTTAGTGGAGATTGATTTGCGACTAGAAGGCGCCGATCATTCCGCAAGTTTATTTACTGAAAGTTACCTTTCGGAAGCACCCCTGGCGGGCGGGCAAATGGAAGAAATGGTAAGGGCGTTTAGCAATACCGTAACCGCAATATTTGATCAGTTTTTGTCAGATCTGATTGAAAGTTCAGTCACCTGTGTTTGACTTAAAGATCGATTAAAACGAACCGCCTCCTACCCAGCTTTCAATAAGGTGACGCGCAATAGCTAATTTCCCGGGGACAGAAAGATCGGTTGCCTCACCGGCCAGTGCCTTCTTGACATGCTCCTTAGAAAACCAACGAGCATCGGCCAATTCTTCTTTATCCAGAACAATAGTTTCACTTAGTGCTTCACCATAGCAACCCACCATTAAGGAGTAGGGGAAGGGCCAAGGCTGGGAAGCCACATATCGAACTTCCCCTACTTCAATCCCAGATTCTTCTTTTATCTCCCGCCGGGCTGCTTCTTCTATCGATTCGCCATATTCTATAAAGCCAGCCAAGGCCGAATAAAGATTGCGACCAAACCTGCCGGACCGCCCTAAAAGACACTTATCCCCCTTAACAACTAAAACGATTGCTACCGGATCAAGCCGAGGAAAGTGGTCGGTCTGACACTTGGGACAATGTCGTGAACTTCCCCCATTCCGATGAATAGATCGATTGCCGCAGCCAGAGCAGAACGGATGCCTGGCATGCCATTCCATAAGAGAGCGAGCTTGAGCTGCAATAGCAGCTTCCTCAGACGACAAAACGGACGCAAGATCACGCAATCCAAGAAAGCTCGCCATACCGCCAAGGCCTAGGGAGTCTAGAGCCAACCGAGGATCCGCCACATCGAAAGCGAAATGGGCACGCCCTTTAAAATTCCCTAAAAATATGGGTTCTTCAGGTTTAGTGGATGCCTTCAGCCAGCTTCTGTCTCCCCATAATAACTTACCTTCCCGCCCAGTTGTCGCCGGAAACTCCAACTTACTCACCGGAAGAAAACAACTACTTTCCGCGTTTAGTGCCTGTTCTACCCAATCAGGATCACGCCTTTCATTGCTGGCGCGATATATCGGGTTTCCGGCAAAGAACATCGGTTGTTCGATCACGGGCAAGATCCTCGATAATTAAGTCAGAATACTATGCGGGCCAGCCCTCATGATGCCGCCAAAGCCTTCTCGGGGCTCGCAAGAAACCACTTGTTGCACTTGAAGTATCACCCAACAAAATCGATCAATGATTGGAAGCGCCTGCATCAAGCGTAATAACAGTCCCGGATGTATAATCACTTCTCGGCGAGACCAAAAACGTTGCGAGATCAGCCACTTCCTCTGCCTTCGCCGCTCTTCCAAACGGTAAGTCTTTGAATAATTCCTCCCACCGCTCTTCATTACCCAATTTTTCCTTGGCTTGGCCCCGCATCATTGTGACCATCCTATCCGACGCGGTCAGACCAGGACTAATGCCCAACACTCTAACACCGTTATAAGTGCTCCCATTAGACAAGGCTTTGGTAAAAGCAGTAAGTCCAGCATTACCGGTGGTTCCCGCAATATAAGCATACATCGGCTTAACAGCGGCAGCGCCTATTATATTGAGTATAACACCACTCTTCGCCTCTTTCATCTTGCTATAAAACAGCCGACAGAGATTAATGTATCCAAAAACTTTTAGGTTCCATGCCTCTCTCCACGTCTCCTCGTCAATCGCCGTCAATTCGCCAGGAGGGATCGCTCCCGCATTATTTATTAGAATATCAACATTCCCTGCAAACTCAGAAATTTGTTCTGCTGAATTTTTTAGAGATAAATCAATTGGAAATATTTCCACTGATATGTTGTGCTTCTTTTGTAAAGTCGCCTTAACATCCTCAAGCATATCACCGCTACGAGCAGTGAGGGCCAAATTACAGCCTTCCTGAGCAAGTGACTCAGCAATGGCCTTTCCTATTCCCTTCGAAGCCCCTGTAATTAAAGCCGTTTTATTGTTTAAAAACAAATCCATAGAATAACATTTCCTTTTGCATAACCTTACTAAAACTCAAAGTAAGGCGTTTTGACTTGCCAACACATTCTAGGTATAAACAAAATTAGAGCAATTG
>CACETT010000013.1 GCA_902562525.1 uncultured Alphaproteobacteria bacterium | reverse complement strand
AGATCCCATCGCAGATAAATTAATGATTGCCTCGGTCTTGTTATTACTTTTGTGGCAGGGGGTAGCGCCACTGATTCCGGCTATTGTTATTATCGGCAGGGAGTTAGTGGTTTCGGGATTACGAGAATATCTGGCCTTAGTCGGTCAGAAGTTGGAGGTAACCTCGTTGGCCAAGTGGAAGACGGCACTACAATTTATCGCTTTAACGGTACTTTTGGCGGTGGGAAATGAGGATTTTCCAAGCCACCTGCGTGCCATGATAGAACTGATAGGGTTGGGGCTGTTCTGGTTTGCGGCCTTGCTCACCTTGGTTACAGGCTGTGACTATTGGGTTAAAGTCCGTTCTTTTGCTGAAAAGCAACGGTTAGAGAATAGGTCCTAAATGCAGGTCCTGGGAGTAGCTGGTTGGAGTGGCAGTGGGAAGACCACGCTAATAACTCGCCTGATTGGGATCCTGGTTGGTTATGGTATAACTGTCTCGACGATAAAGCATGCGCATCATGAATTTGATATCGATAAAAAAAGAAAGGACTCTTTTAAGCACCGAATGGCTGGGGCTCATGAAGTCCTGGTGGGTTCTGCCAAACGATGGGCATTAATGCATGAGTTGCGGTGCGAGGATGAACCGTCGTTGGAGGAGCTGTTAGACAAGATGTCGGACGTGGATTTGGTCTTAGTCGAAGGTTTTAAATTTGGTCACCACGAGAAGATTGAGGTGTATCGGGCGGAGTTAGGAAAGCCGCTGCTTTGCCCCGAAGATTCTAAGATTGTGGCTGTGGTTACAGATGACGCCCTTCCATCCAGTGAGCAAACACTCTTTCGGCCCAATGATGTTGAAGGCCTAGCAAGGTTTGTGGTGAGCCGTTATCAGATAATGATGCCAAATTATGACCCAACTTAGTCAGGATTGTTTCGTTCACGGCGGTGAGCTAATGCGGTTAGAAGAGGGGCTGGATCTTATCAGGTCCCGTCTGGATGTCACTTGTGTAATTGAAAGCGTGGAGGTGTCAGAGGCCAGAGGCAGAATACTTGCCTGCGATGTAAAGGCCAATGGTAGTGTTCCCCCTCATACTAACTCCGCGGTTGACGGATATGCTGTGTATCACTCTGATCTCAATTCCAAAGGGGAAACTGAGCTAAAGGTGCAAGGCAGAGTTCCAGCTGGCCACCCCTTTTTGGGACAAGCCAAGCGACAAATGGCATTCCGTGTTTTTACTGGGGCCATGATTCCTGAGGGTGAGGGAGACGCCGGACCAGACACGGTAATAATGCAGGAAGATTGCCGCAGGTCGGGCGATAGAGTGTGGATGCCCCCGGGTATTCCAAAAGGTGCCAATGTGCGGCCTATGGGAGAAGATGTGCTAGCAGGAGCCGTTGTCTTGAAAGCAGGGCGGAAAATAACCGCAATTGATCAGGCGCTGATCACCTCCGTGGGAGTCGGAGAAGTAAGTACATTTGCCAGGCTAAAGGTTGCCTTATTTTCTAGTGGCGATGAGGTCTGTGAGCCAGGATCCAACCTCGGCCCAGGTCAAATCTATGATTCTAATCGTATAGTTTTAAGGGGCCTTCTGAAAGCTTTGGGCTGTGTAGTTACTGATCTTGGGATTTTGCCTGATAAACTCGAAGAATGTCGAGGAGCTATTGCCCAGGCCGCCCAATCTCATGATCTTTTGATAAGTTCCGGTGGTGTTTCTGTTGGTGAGGAAGACTATATTCGTGCGGCCATAGAAGAAATTGGTCGAATTGATCTCTGGCGGCTAGCTATTAAGCCGGGGCGCCCCTTAGCCTTGGGTACTATTGATGTTCCAGATCGTGTGGTGCCCTACCTCGGGTTACCGGGAAATCCAGCGGCTGTTATTGTTACCTTTCTCCAGTTCGGAAGAGAGTTAATTATGCTACTAGCGGGAGGCAAGGGTCCATCGCCAAGGCTTTATCCCGTAGTGGCTGGTTTTTCCTACCAAAAAAAACCACACCGGCGCGAGTATTTGAGGTGTGTTCTTAATCATGGAGACGGGGGCCAGTTAGTGGCCCACAAGGCGGGCAAGCAAGGCGCAGGGATCTTGTCCGCTATTTCGTGTGCAGAGGGGCTAGTCGAATTGCCAGAAGAAATGGAGTATCTTGTTGAAGGCAGCGTGGTACAATTTATGCCGTTCGGCGAGTTTCGCTGAGCAATAAGATAATGGGAAGATTGTAATCCAATGAATGTTTTGTATTTTGCGTGGCTTAGAACCAAAATAGGAATTGGTGAAGAGACGTTGGAGTTGCCGGAGGAGGTGACCACTGTGAGCGAATTTCTGGATTGGCTTGGTCAACGTGGGCCGACTTATCTAGAAGCTTTGCAGGATCGATCAGTGGTGCGTGTTGCGGTCAATCAGGAGTATGTCCCTTTTGACCATGTGCTTGCCCCGGACGATGAAGTCGCACTTTTCCCGCCGGTAACAGGCGGACTGGATGGTGTTACGTGATCCGTGTTCAGCAGGGAAAATTTGATGTTGGTGCAGAGATAGCAGAGGTTTGCGAAGGGGACTTTGCTGTTGGAGGAATTGCCAGTTTTGTTGGTGTAGTGCGCGATACCGGGTCTGGGCCAAGTGGTTTTATGACTTTGGAGCATTATCCCGGTATGACGGAGCGCAAATTAGCGGATATTGAGCAACAGGCCAGAGCGCGCTGGGACTTAGCCAATGTCTTGATTGTGCATCGTTATGGAAAGTTGGCAGTTGGAGAGCAAATTGTTTTAGTAATTACTGCCTCCGCCCATAGGGATGCAGCATTGGAGTCATGCCATTTTTTGATTGATTGGCTTAAAACAGATGCCCCTTTTTGGAAATATGAAGAAGATGGACAGACAGGTGGCTGGGTTGGAGCTCGTGAGAGCGATGATGAAGCCAAGTTGAAATGGCGCGATTAGCCGGTTGAGAAGGCTGCTTTCAGTTAGCAGGGCTCTTGGATAGAGGCAAGTGCTACTGGCTATTGATAATATCCGTGTAATCGTCGATCAGTTGTTTGCTGACTGGCCCAACTTCAAAGTGTAAATCGTCTCCGATTTGTCGGACAGGAGTTACCTCTGCCGCTGTGCCAGTCACAAAAATTTCATCTGCTTCAGACAGTTCTTCAGGCATGATAATTCGTTCCACAGTGTCAATATTGCGGGCCTTGGCGATATCTATGACCGTCCGCCTTGTTATACCATCAAGAAAGCAATCGGCTGTTGGCGTGTGTAGGCTTCCATCCATTACTAGAAAAATATTTGCACCCGTCGCTTCCGCGAGGCGCCCGCGCCAATCAAGCATCAGAGCGTCATCGAAACCGGCGGCTTCAGCTTCATGCTTGCTCAATGTGCAAATCATGTACAATCCTGCGGCCTTTGTTTTAGCGGGGATGGTGTCAGGAGATGGGCGCTTCCATTTAGACCATTGTAGACGGATACCTTTTAATCGTGCGTCAGGGGTGAAATAAGAAGGCCACTCCCAGGCAGCTATTGCAGTGTGAATAGAACAAGCTTGAGCCGATACGCCCATCATCTCGCTGCCGCGCCATGCGACTGGGCGCAAATACCCGTCTGCTATGTTGTTAGCTTCTAGTACCTCGTAACTCGCGGTATTAATGTCCGCTTCTGAGAACGGCAGTTCAAAGCCTAAGGTCTTCGCTGAATGAAACAGGCGTTTTGTATGTTCCTCTAACTTAAATATTTTTCCGTTATAGGACCGTACACCTTCAAAAACGGCGCTGGCATAGTGCAGGCCGTGGGTTAGAACGTGCACTTTCGTTTCACGCCAGGGTACCATCTGGCCATCAAACCAAATTAGGCCTTCAACATCATCGTAGCTTTGCATTGCCTTATTAATCCCTCTTTCTCTGGTACCACTAACTGAGGTGGATAAGCTGGCTAACATTCGCTCGAACACCTGTCAACAAGACCAGAAATATTTACCTCCAGAGCCCCTCATAGATGGTAATGATATCTTCCGGTGATGGAACGCGCGGATTATTGCTGGGGGATCCAGATTCCAAAGCTTGTTCAGCCATGGTTTCTAATAAACTAAAGTATTTGTTATTGCCAATTCCATATTCACTTGGGCTCGGCACTTCTAGGTCGGTATTAAGTAGTTCGAGCTCCTCGATTAGTTTTTCAACTGCTATCGAGTCAGCGTCGGTTTTTTGCGCCACTTTCATCGCTCTGGCGCAATCCGCGTAACGAGTTATTGCTTGAGGGGCGGAATAAGCTGTTACACTAGGTAGTAACATGGCATTGGAAAGGCCGTGCGGCACATGAAAATGGGCCCCTAAAGGCCTGCTCATTCCGTGAACCATGCAGACCGAAGAATTCGAAAAGGCCATACCTCCTTGGGTTGCAGCTAGCATCATCCCTTCTCGCGCTTCCGCGTCCAGGGGGTCTTTGTACGCGTTTCGTAAATGGCGCGACACCAGTTCCATACATGATTTTGCCATACTATCTGCAAACGGATTATTTTTTTTGCTTACGTACGCTTCTATTGCATGGGTGAGGGTATCTATTCCAGTATCGGCGGTTAGGCGCAACGGCATGGACAGTGTCAAGGTATAGTCAATCAGTGCTGCCTGAGGGACATAAGCGAGGCCCATGCATAGCATTTTTTCGTCTGTTTCTGTATCTGTTATAACAGTGAATCTAGTGACTTCAGAGCCCGTCCCGGCAGTGGTTGGGATGGCAATGATGGGATAATTATTTTCGTCCACTTGGTTTGGCACCTTGTATTCGCGCATATTCCCCCCGTGGGTGGCTAAAACCGCCATTGCCTTCGCAGTGTCAATCGGGCTCCCCCCGCCGAGGGCTATTAAGCTATCAAAGTCGCCATCCCTCAGAATTGCAGCTCCTTGGGCAACTACTTCAGTTGTGGGATCCGGCACGGTGTCTATGAAAGATCCCCATTTAATTTGGGATCCATCTAGTATGTCGGTAATTTTAGTCAATGTATTTGACTTGGCCATGTATTGATCGCTTACGATTAATGGTTTTTCGGCACCAAGTTTGTTAAGAGAAACTACAATTTCTTTGTGAGCCCCACCGCCAACCATCATTAAGCGTGGGAGTGTGATCGTAGCAACTGTCATGGATAGTTACTCCTAGTTTGAGAAATGGTTAAAAGACCCACATATGCTCCAGTTTGAGCCTTCGACTAAAAGGTTGGGGTATGGGCAACAGTATGAATCTGAAAGACCGAAGTTCTACTTAGCTAAGGAAATCTCCTCAGTAATCGTAAAGTCAACGTCGGTTCCTTCGAGGGCAACGTGGGCGGTAACCCGCAGTCGCTCATTGCCTTCCAGATCGCCTGATTCGACAGCCTTAGTGATAGCCTCTTCCATCTCTCGTTGAGATTTTATGCCTAATTTCTTTAGGAATTTTCGTATATTGATGTTGAGTTCGTCTTTATCCATCCCGCTTTGTCCCTTGGGTTTCATGCCTAGCACATCCAGACGGACTATGCTAAGCGGGTGTGATCTTTGGAAAGTTTAGCACATTATTGTGGTAGCAGGAGCCCAGAACAATTTTAAAAGCCGTAAATCTTGGCCTTAGGCGCGGTGATAACTTGCTTTTTGAGGGAATGGATTGGTCTATTGAGGCTGGTGGAGCCCTAATACTTAATGGTCCTAATGGCAGCGGGAAGAGCAGCCTCTTGCGGGTGATTGCAGGCTTGCTTACCCCATCGGAAGGCTATGTAGACTATCAGGGTAAAAATGTCCATAAAGCGGACGACTATAGGATGGCCATGCACTATGTTGGGCATCTAAATCCTGTTAAGCCAGTATTTAGCGTCTCTGAAAACATCAAATTTTGGGCCGAATTGCACGGCGGGAGGGAAATAACGCCGGCGTTAAAGATCTTTGGACTTGGGAATCTGGGAGATGTCCCGGGCCGATTGTTGTCTTCGGGCCAAAAGCGGCGGGTGGTCTTGGCTAATTTATTAACAGTTTCGAGGCCGATATGGCTTCTAGACGAGCCCTCTATAGGCCTTGATGAGGAGGCAGTGGCAGCTTTAGTCGCTGCTATAGAGTCGCATCGCGCAAAGGGTGGTGTCATTGTTGCGGCAACCCATGGAGAGTTAAAGCTAAAGGAAGCATCGACAATCTCCCTAGGATTGGGTTCGGCATGAAGATTTGGTGGATATTGGTGCAGCGCGATTTGTTAATGGCCTGGCGGCGTTCCAGCGATATTTTTTCAGTTGTAATGTTCTTTGTTCTAGCGGTGGTTCTATTCCCTCTTGGAGTGGGGCCCGAGCTCGATACTCTCAGGAAGATAGCTCCAGGGATAATATGGGTAGCAGCCTTGCTAGCGGCTATGTTGTCCTTAGATCAGCTGTTTCAGTCAGACGCCGATGATGGTAGCCTGGATTTGTTGCTTTTAGCGCCCATCCCCCTGGAGACTATTGTGATAGCCAAGTGCTGCGCTCATTGGATGGTCACGGGCTTGCCCTTAATACTAGTCGCTCCTATTTTGGGAATATTGCTGAATCTACCTCTTTCTGGATTTGCCGTGATGATAATTACACTGGTTATCTCAACTCCAACGATTAGCTTGCTGGGCTCCGTGGGTGCTGCTCTGACCATTGGCGCCCGCCGAGGTGGAGTGCTTGTAGCGCTCTTGATTTTACCATTGCTCACTCCAATCTTGATAATGAGTGCTAACGCCGTCGACCTAGCGCTGGTGGGTTTAAATTACACCCCACTGATAGCATTACTGGGAGCCTTTTTCTTGATATGTCTGGTAGTTTGTCCTTTTGTTGCGGCGGCGGCTTTACGGCTAGCCGCAGAATAAGCCGGTATTTTGGTGTGATTATTAAATGATTAATCTACATAGATATGCAAACCCTAATCAGTTTATGAGGCTTTCTTCACCTCTTGTTCCTGTGGTGGGGTTCCTAACCTGTTCGCTCTTTCCGATAGGATTGTATCTAGCGTTGTTTGTTTCACCTCCGGACTACGAGCAACGTGAAACGGTGCGTATTATGTATGTTCATGTCCCTGCCGCTTGGATGGCTTTACTGAGCTACACCCTCATGGCTACCTTCTCCGCTGTAGCGCTTATTTGGCGACATCCTCTGGCTAACGTAATGGCGAGAAGTGTTGCTCCTATAGGCGCTTCCTTCACGCTAATTTGTTTGATAACGGGCTCGCTCTGGGGGCAGCCAACGTGGGGCACATGGTGGGTTTGGGACGCTCGCTTGACATCAGTATTAATTTTGTTTTTTTTGTTTGTCGGTTACTTGGTTCTATATGGTGCCTTTGATGATATGGCCAAAGGAGCGAGGGCCGCCGGTCTAATCGCCATCGTGGGGTTCATATTTGTTCCAATAATAAAATTTTCGGTTGATCTTCTGGATTTACGCACCCTGCATCAGGGAGCCAGCGTTTCAAAGTTGTCTTCACCCGCTATACATGAATCTATGATGTGGCCCCTGATGATCATGGCAGCAGCCTATTTGTGTTACCTAATTACATTTCTACTACTGGGGGTTCGAACAGAAATTATGGCGGCCCGCTTAAGAGCAGGCCATCGAATGCGGGCAGAGAAAGGAGTTCAACTTGGAAGCTCTGAATGAATATCTTTGGATGGGTGGGGATGGAATTTTTATTTGGTCGGCATACTCTGCTGCAGCAATTCTCCTTGGGGGCCTTGCTTTGGTAATGCTTGTTGGCAAACGGAGTGTTGAAAAGCGGTTAGAACTGTTAGGGGACAAGCACAGCCAAACAAGGAAGGAGGCAGGTGCCCATGATGGCCCCTAAACGGCGAAGGTTATATCTTGTAGGCGGAGGCATGACTTCGTTGGGCCTGGCAGTCTGTCTCGTTATTTTTGCTTTTCAGGATAATTTAGTTTTTTTCTATAGCCCTAGCGAGCTCGCTAAGCAGCCCTTGGCGGCAGAGCAGAGAATTAGGGTGGGTGGCTTGGTGCAAGAGGGAAGTGTGGTCTCGGAGGGAGACGGTCTTACGACCCGTTTTCGTATCACAGATCTCTCTGAGAGCATTGCGGTAACATACACCGGTATCCTTCCGAGTTTGTTTAGAGAGGGACAGGGCGTTATTGTCCAAGGCTATCTGCAGAGCCCGGAGAGTTTTGTAGCGGACGAGGTTTTGGCAAAGCACGATGAGAATTATATGCCTCCCGAGGTTGCGGAGGCATTAAAGCAGTCGGGCCAGTGGAAGGAGAGTAGAGATTGATTTCAGAGATTGGTCATATTGCCTTAATTCTCTCGCTGACCATCGCTCTCGTGCAAGGTACAGCGCCAATGATAGGGGCGGCTCGAGGTGACGGGCAGCTAATGGCTATTGGTAAGACAGCGGCATTATTGCAGTTCTTTTTTATCTCCATTGCCTTTTTAGCTCTCATGAACGCCTATGTAACATCGGATTTTTCTCTTGCTAATGTTGCACAAAACTCTCATTCGGCCAAACCTATGCTCTATAAGATTGCTGGGGTTTGGGGGAATCACGAGGGCTCCCTGCTGCTTTGGGTGCTTATCCTTGCAACATTTGGAGCAGCTGTAGTCTTTTTTGGGGGGAACTTGCCTCCCACTTTGTGTGCTCGTGTTTTAGCAGTGCAGGCTTTCATTGCAGTTGGCTTTTTATCGTTTACTTTATTCACTTCGAACCCATTTGAGCGTCTTTTCCCAGTCCCCTTGGACGGTAACGGACTCAACCCTCTTTTGCAGGATCCTGGTCTCGCCTTCCACCCACCCTTCCTCTACCTCGGGTATGTTGGCTTCTCCATTGCTTTTTCGTTTGCTATAGCAGCGCTAATCGAGGGGCGCGTGGATGCTGCATGGGCCCGCTGGGTGCGGCCATGGACTTTGGTGGCGTGGAGTTTTTTGACTATTGGGATCGCGCTAGGTAGTTGGTGGGCATATTATGAATTAGGTTGGGGTGGTTGGTGGTTTTGGGACCCAGTAGAAAATGCCTCTTTCATGCCGTGGTTGGCAGGGACAGCTCTACTGCACTCCGCGATTGTGTGTGAAAAGCGGGATGCTCTTAAGGCATGGACAATATTACTTGCCATCGTAACGTTTTCGCTTAGCCTTTTGGGGACTTTTCTTGTTCGTTCGGGAGTGCTCACTTCCGTTCACGCATTTGCAACCGATCCGGCGCGAGGCGTTTTCATCTTGGCCTTTTTAGTAGTCGTTGTGGGAGGTTCTCTTGCCCTATTTGCTATTCGGGCCCCGCAATTGAAATCAGGAGGCTTGTTTTCTCCCGTTTCCAGAGAGGGGGGGTTGGTGCTGAACAATTTACTGCTGACCTCAGCAGCGGCAACAGTTCTCTTAGGGACCCTCTACCCATTGTTCGTTGATGCGTTGGGTATAGGAAAAATCTCGGTTGGGCCCCCATACTTTAATACGGTGTTCATTCCTCTGATGACACCCCTTGTGGTACTTGCGGGAATAGCGCCGGTTTTGACTTGGAAACGGGCTGATCTCTATGGGGTCTTCTTGAGGATGAAGTTTGTTGCAATCCTAACACTACTGGTGGTGGCTTGGTGTCTTTATGAGACATGGGGAAGTACATTCCTAGGAACACTGGGAATAGGCCTTAGTGCATGGGTCGGGATAGGGGTTTTAGTTGATATGGGTGCAAGGGTTGGATTGTTTAGGGACCGTATCCGTGTGAGCCTTTCCAAAGCCATGCGGACGCCTAGATCGATTTATGGCATGAATGTAGCCCATATCGGGCTGGCATTTTTGGTAGCAGGAATCACGGCATCCAGTGCGTGGCGTACCGAAGTGCTGCGAGTAGTGCAGGTTGGCGAAACCGTATCTGTGTCGGGGTACGAGTTTGTTTTCCATGGAGTAGAAAAAATCCAAGGTCCAAACTATTCGGGTGAGCGCGGTCATTTTAGTGTTAACGGGGATACACGTGATGCTATTCAGTTATTTCCTGAAAACAGGTTTTATCCGGTGCAGCAGCAGCCAACCACAGAGGCAGCTATATACACAAGCTGGCGTGGCGATTTATATGCGGTTTTGGGGGAACCCGATGCCCAAGGGGGCTGGTCTGCTCGCCTTTATTTCAACCCCCTTGTTGCTTGGATTTGGCTAGGCGCATTGGTGATGGCCTTGGGAGGAGCAATTTCTCTAAGTGACCGCAGACATCGAGTGGGTGCCCCTCATAGGATTATGTCTGGAAAAGCGAATAATCGAGTGGCAACAAACGTGTGATTTGGGATGTTTTCAGGTAATCGTAGGATTCTTTATTTGCTTCCAGCTGCGGTGTTCATAGTACTGTGCGGCTTTTTGCTTCGTGGCTTATCGTTGGACCCTGCTCTCGTCCCAACTGCTCTTATAGATAAGGCTGTCCCCCATTTTGATCTCGCGCCACTGGATTCTCAGGCTTCCCCATTAGCTTCTGCTGATTTGAGTGGAGAAGTCACGTTAGTGAATGTTTTCGCCTCATGGTGCGGGCCGTGCCGTATAGAACATCCATTGCTCATGGAAATTGCAGAAATGGATAATATCAATTTGTATGGCATCAATTACAAGGATGATCCCGCTATCGCCCGAGACTGGCTCACGGAGCTTGGTGATCCATTTACAAGGATTGGTGCCGACCGTGATGGGCGAGTTGCGATCGAATTAGGTGTTTATGGTGTTCCAGAGACTTTCCTCATAGATAGGGAGGGGAGGATCCGATACAAGCACGTGGGCCCTATTTCTGAAGAAGATTGGAGTAGAGAGCTATTGCCACTTATTAGGAACCTTCGCCAATGAAAAACTATCTAATCGGGGCTGTTGTCTTTTTCCTGTGGGGATTTGTTGAGGCCAACGCCTTTGATACGGATGCGCCTCTCGATGACCCGATTTTAGAGGAACGAGCGCGGGAACTAGCCAAAGAGATCCGATGCTTAGTTTGCCAAAATCAGTCAGTTTTTGACTCTGACGCAGATCTGGCTAAAGATTTAAGAGTGTTAGTCCGGGAACGAGTGGCCGCAGGTGACTCGGATTTGAGTGTGAAGCAGTTCCTGGTAGAGCGCTATGGCGATTTTATTCTGTTGAAACCTCCTATCAAACCACAAACTTATTTGCTTTGGTTTGGGCCACTGATAATAACTTTATTCGCTTTTATCTTTATCGTTTTTTGGTTGAGAGGTGTCTCCCGTGAGCGGCCCGAGTTAAGTGAATTTTCTGCTGCCGAACGGAGGCGCATTGAAGACTTAATTAAAGATGAGGAAGGTGGGGTTTAAATGGTTGTCTGGTTTGCCTTAGGGGCAATGGTGGTTGTTAGTGTTTTTCTTTTGGGTAGGCCACTTATTCGTACAAAAGGAACCGTACCGCTGCGGCCTGACTATGATTTGGTGGTTTATAGAGAGCAGCTAAAAGATGTCGAGTTAGATTACAAAAGGGGTGTACTTTCTGAGAGCGACTATAAAAATTCCTGCACAGAAATCGAGCGAAGGATATTGGCAGCAGGTAGCAATCGAGATCTTCTAAGTCACGGGCAAAACCCTTCATCTTCTCAGTTTAGGGGTTCACTGATCATTCTTTGCGTAACGGTCCCGATACTGACAGGGTTTATATATTATCAATTAGGCAGTCCGCTGATGGCGGATCAGCCTTTTGTCGAGCGGGTCGCTTCTGAGGATGGTGAAATAGGGGCTAGTGAGTTTGATAATGCTGTGGCTAGTTTAACAGCGAGGCTTGTAGACAACCCAGAGGATCTGGAAGGCTGGGTTTTGTTGGCACGAACATATGCTTTCATGGAGCGTTTCAGCGATGCTGTTAGCGCGTATCGGGAGGCTGCGGTTCTTGCGCCTAATAATGTCGATGTGCTGATGTCTTTGGCCCAAGCAATCGTTGTTAGTCAAAAAGGGAGGGTTACACCGTCTGCCAGGGGCGAGTTTGAGAGGGTTCTGAGTTTAGACCCCAAAAACAAGATAGCTAGATTCTTTGTTGGCTTAGAACGGGAGCAGGCCGGTGCCCTTGAGCAGGCCTATGATGTGTGGAGTGACCTCGCGTCCGACTCAAGCTCGGAGGATATTTGGTTGCCAGAATTGAGAATGCGTTTGCAGGCCTTGGCTCAGAAACTAGACCGATCAAGTAACACGGAAGTTGTGGACCATACAGCGGAACAACTTAATGAAGAGGAGGGAGAGAGGGCTGATACTGCTGTCCCTGGGCCGACAAGGGAGCAGGTAGAGGCTGCAGGTCAGATGACTGCGGATGAAAGAGGAGAGATGATCCGCGGAATGGTGGAACGGCTAGCAAATAGATTGGAGTCTGCGCCAGACGATATAGAAGGCTGGAAAAGATTAGGCAATGCACGCCGGGTATTAGGAGAGTTGACGGAGGCGGAAGAAGCTTATGGCCGTGCCCTGGATCTAAGCCCTAGTGACGTGGTTGCACTAGAGGCCCAAGCACAAATCGCATTGGAGAGATCCGGAGATGGGTCCGTTCCCAAGATCACCCAGATGAATTATCAGAAAATTCTTGAATTAGATAACGAGCGTATGGATGCCCTCTGGTATCTGGGTTTGGCGGCCTACCAAGAATCGCGAACTGATGAGGCCAGAACCTTATGGGAGACTTTGCTAAACCTACTTCCCCCTGATAGCCCTGATGCGCGAGAGGTCACGAGAAGATTAGGAGAGTTAGGAGGTTAAATCTGGCGGTTACGCCCTCTCCAAAAGCTCTCTCTAATTTCTCTCCGGAGGACTTTTCCGACGGGACTGCGTGGGAGTTGGTCCCATACGACTATAGTTTTAGGAGTTTTTACTCCACCAAGTCGGCTACGGCAGTGCTCGAGAGCCGCTGACTTTACCAATGTTTGGCCAGGGATCACTTCTATTACAGCTGTTACAGCTTCGCCCCATTTTTCGTCGGGGATTCCAACCACTGCACAATCTTGTATTTGAGGAAGCGATAGTAGCGCCTGTTCTATTTCAGCTGGGTAAATATTAAATCCGCCAGAAATGATCATGTCGTTTTTTCTGTCAACAATGTACAAATAACCTTCCTCATCAGTTTTCCCTACGTCCCCCGTGTGGTGCCAATTGAAAGCTCTGACCTCTTGTGTGGCGGAGGGATTTTTATAATAGCCGGGTGTTACCAAATCTCCTCTTACGACAATTTCGCCAATTTCATCTGGCCCCAGTAAGTTTCCCGTATCATCCATTATGGCCAGGGTCGTTCGCAAGCATGGGCGCCCACAACTCGCTAGACGTTCGAGTTTCCCTTCTTTCAACCACAGTGTGTGTTCGGAAGGTGTCATGAGGCTACACATCATAGGCGCCTCAGCCTGCCCATACAGTTGGGTCAAGACGGGACCGAAAATGTCCATAGCTTGGTGCAATTTATCCACTGACATGGGGGCTGCCCCATAGATCAAATAACGAAGTGAGCCGTAGTCAAACGTGTTGACCTGTGGGTGTGTAAGCATCATGTAGATAACAGTAGGCGGCAGAAAGAGGACGTTAACTTTGTGCCGTTCAATGGCTTCCATGATTTGAAGGGGATCAGCTCGTGTTATGATTACATTTGTCGCGCCGAGAGGAAATAGCCAGAGGGCGGCGAGCCCTGCCGCATGGGTAAAGGGTGCAGCGATTAGGTGTACAGGAGCAGTGTTGAAAGGCATTGCATGATTAGCATTAACAATCATAGTTTCTATGACTTTATTAGTAAGTTGAGATGCTTTGGACCGGCCTGTGGTGCCACTTGTTGAAAAGAGGCAGGCAACGTCATCTTCGCCTCTTTCAATATGGGGGCATTCAGGTGGGAATTCCGCCATCCACTCCATTAAGGATAGTGAGCATTCTATTTTTTTATCGATGCCAGTGAAGCCAGCTAGCGTAGGTGTACTTTTCGTGATTTTGCTCAGATGAGACTCAAAATTGCTATGGATGAAAAGATATTTCGCGTCGCGGTCTTGTAATACAAAAATATTTTCTTCTAGTGGGCTAAGTGCGTTTAAATTAACGTACACTGCACCAGCACGCAGAATTCCTAAGATACAGATAAAGGCTAAAGCGTTATTGGGACAGTAAATAGCCACCGATTCCCCGGGCTGTATTCCGGCTTTTATTAAGCCGTTAGCAACTTGGTAGGATCGCTGTTGGGCATTTAGGTAGGTAAATTCATTATCAGCGTCTATGAAAGCTTTTCGGTCAGGGGCGATTTGGACGCCGCGGTCAAAAAAATCAATCAGTTGCATGAGTGTGTCATAGGTCTGTTTTACCGTATTACCAAGGAGAGTTCAGCAGTATCTTTCCAGGTGAATCGCCCATTCTGCTTTACAAGTTCGGGGAAATGGCCGGGAACTATCCGGTCAGCGGTTTTGAGAATGCGCGAAATAGTGTTGGTGCCCGACTCCGTGGTGCCGAAGGCCATATCACATTCCCCGGTTATCGCCTCTTTCGGGTACTTTAGGGAGTCACCTGCTAATACAACGCAGCCATTTTCCTCAGTATCGAGCTGTACGCCAAAAGAGCCTGGCGTATGGCCCGGTGCCGGGAAATAGCTCACTCCTTTTGTTATTTCGTGTTCTCCGTCGATCAAGGTGACGTCGTGTTTCTTAAGCTGTTCCTTGATCATCCAGGGAATGTATAGATCCTCTTTGTGGGGCGCATCCACATAGGCCCACTCTTTGGCGCTCACTAAAACTTTTGCATGAGGGAAAAGATCCACATTATTACAGTGATCAAAATGTAGGTGTGATAAAAATACAAGTTTTATGTCGGATGGCTTCATGCCACGTTTTTTGAGGTTATTTAGTAGGGTGGAGCGGTTACAATAATGGCCCACATCAAAAAGTATGGGCCCAGAATCGCAGGTTATAAGGGTTGCGTTGGCCAGTCCAAGAAAGCCATTTTGTAGTCTCAGATTGTTCCCCTGGACAATAATTTCATAATCGACGGCCATCAGTTTTCATCCTGGTTTTGCGAGTATCTTTGGTTCGAAATTAGACAATGTCTGCTTATACTATGAGCAATACCATAGAATATGCTCATTTCTTGTGATCTTATTATAGAATTCTGTAAAGCAGTGGTTCAAACAAAAATCTTGTGATGTAATGCCCTTGTTATCCTTGGCTGCTCTTATTTTAATTTTAACAGTCCCGAACATAGTTGGTGGAAGGTGCTGGGCCTTCGACGAGGGAGACCTAGAGCAACTTCTAGAGAAAAATTCCTGTCGGGAGTGTGATTTGAGGGGGGCAGATTTGCGAGAGGCTAAATTGCGTGGGGCGGATCTGGTTGGCAGCATGCTTCAAAAAGCTCGCCTTGGTGGAGCCAAGTTGGATGGGGCACGATTAGAGGAAACAAACTTAACTGGGGCGGATCTTTGGGGAGCGAGTTTACAAGGGGCTAATTTTAGACGAGCTGTTTTGGGAGATGCGAATTTTAGCTTTGCTAACCTTTCCGAATCCAATATGCAGGAAGTGGAATCACTGGGCGCAAGTTTTGGTTTTGCCAATCTCCAGAATGCTAACCTCGAGGGCGCCGACCTATCGGAGGCAAACTTACATGGGGCGTCGCTACAAAAGGTTAATTTCTCTGCCGCTGTATTGACGGGGGTCAATTTTGATAGAGCAACGCTGGAAGGCGCAATATTTTGTGATACCTTAATGTCTCACGGCATTACCAATTCAGGATGTGGCAAGTAGGGTTTGCGCGGATATGGCCCTGATTAGGACAAAAGCAAAAAATGTATAAGAGGGATGAAATATGAGATTAGAAGGGAAAGTGGCTCTCATCACAGGAGCGGGTCGTGGTCATGCAGAGGCAATTGCCAAACGCTTTGCAAAAGAGGGAGCTTCCGTTTCTATTTGCGATATTTTGCCAGTTGGTGAACTAGAGAATCAGGTGGGTACTGATATTGAAAAAGCGGGCGGTAAAGTTCTTTGCTCTCAAACCGACGTGTCGAAGGAAGACCAAGTGCAAGAGTTGGTTGATCATACTATGGCCCATTTTGGCACGATAGATATCCTGGCCAATGTAGTGGGGATTGCGGGGCCGACGAAAGACGTTTGGGATATGAGTCTAGCTGAATGGAAACAAACACTAGATATTAACCTCGATTCACTTTTTCTCTGTTGTAAGGCAGTTCTTCCGGAGATGATCCGCAAGCGTTCGGGGAAAATTATCAATTTTAGCTCTGGCACAGGAAAGCAGCCTCTCTCTCATAGAACTCCTTATGCAACATCAAAAATGGGCGTGATTGGCTTTACGCGGACTTTGGCTGCGGATGTTGGGCGTTACAACATTACTGTTAACGCCATATGTCCGGGGGGGCATGAAGACCGAACTGTAGAACTTATTAGAGCGCGGGCGGAATATATGAATAAGGATTTTGATGAGGAGGGTTTCAGACGGAATCTTACAGCGAAAAATTCCAA
Organism: uncultured Alphaproteobacteria bacterium; assembly: GCA_902562525.1. Lineage (GTDB taxonomy): Bacteria > Pseudomonadota > Alphaproteobacteria > UBA7887 > UBA7887. Next base: position 16,376 of record CACETT010000013.1, on the reverse strand, counting down.
CCAAGTATTGGCTGGGAGATGGTGTGCGGATGAGGACTATGTGGACAAGGGTTCAGGGCCAGATGATGCTGCTCGTATGGCAGTGTTCTTGGCCTCAGAAGATTCACCAAATATAACTGGTCAGGATATGAATACTGGTGGCGGTGTGATGTGGTAGGTGAAAGGTCGGTAATGTTCTACTGGGAGAATTTGGCGGAGGGGGCGAAAAGTGAAAGTAACAGGCGTAAACACCACAGTGGTGGAAGCGGAAAAGCCCGTAGGTGAGGAAAAATATGTTGGGGGCAGGTATTTTCTTTTCATAGAGTTGCTAACTGATGAAGGAATTACGGGTATAGGGGAACGCATCGCTGGGAGTGCATTTTCGGGCCGCCTCGAGGATCTCAAATCTCAAGTCAACCTAGTTAAGGAGTTAGTGGGTCAAATTGTCCTTGGGGAAGATCCCCTTAATACAGAATTAATCTGGGATAAGATGTACGGAACCTGGCATGATTTGCGACATCCAAGTTTATATGCCACCCCAGCTATCAGTGCTATCGACATGGCACTTTGGGATATTAAAGGTAAAGTGGCTAATTTACCTATCTATCAATTATTGGGTGGCCAGTATCACAAAAAGCTTCGTGCTTATGCTTACATGCCCGATATTGATTTCGACAAACATCCGGAGAAAGCTGGTGAAGTTGCACTTCAATTACTGGAAGAAGGTAATACGGCATGTAAGTTAGATCCATTTATGCCCTTACATCCTATCCGTGATATTCCTTTGTGGAAAATTGAGCATGCAGCAAAAATTTTCCAGAGTATACGAGATGCTGTTGGTAATCGGTTGGAGGTCGCCATAGGGACGCATGGCCAGATGCCAACTTACAGTGCTATTCGAGTTGCCCACTACTTGGAGCCTTACCACCCATTTTGGTTTGAGGAACCAATTATGCCGGAAAATATAAGTGAGATGGCTCGTATTGCTGCCCACACCAACATACCCATAGCTACCGGGGAGCGCCTGGTAACAAAATATGAGTTTTCTGAAGTCTTGGAAAAACAAGCTGCCCAAATTCTTCAGCTTGATGTAGGGCAGTGTGGTGGGATCACTGAAGCAAAGAAAATTGCGGGTATGGCGGAAGCCCATTATGCAATGATAGCGCCCCATATGTATTGTGGGCCGGTTGTTTTTGCTGCTGCAATACAGCTCGATGTCTCTTCTCCAAACTTCTTAATACAGGAAGCTAATATGGGTCCGCTGCACAAGAAAATTTTCAAAGAACCCCTGGTCTTTGAGAATGGCTATATCACTCCCCCCAGTGGCCCCGGGCTTGGCGTTGAGTTCGATCAAGAGGTGCTAAAGGCGCATCAAGTGGAATAAAGATGAAACTAGATTAACATTTGGCTACCTAGAACTTAGCGAACGGAATCAAACAACCGTGAAGCCCCGTGCACGATATACTCATAATCACAACCAAACTGCATCCACTGCACTCCCTGCGCCATCCAGTGACGGGCAAGTTCTGGTTCGTAACCGAGTCCCATGCCGACATAAATATTCTTCCGTCGAGCCGCATCAATAACCGTTTGTATAGCTGAAACGACCGCGGGGTGGTCCCGATCGCCAAGGTGTCCCAATGAACCGCTTAAATCCATGGTCCCAATAACAACTGAATCTAACCCGGGAACGTTGACAATTTCTTCTATGTCTCGAACAGCATTTTGATGCTCAAGCATCACTGCAACAAATAAGTCTTCACGAGATTCCGCCAAATATTGATCTAGTGATTTACGCCCATAATCCGTCCCCCGTCGGGGCCCAAATCCCCGTTTCCCAGTTGGGGGATACCGACAATCCGCCACGACCTTCCTTACTTCATCAACGCTGGTCACCTGCGGAACAATTATACCATCAATACCTGAATCTAGGATGGGCTTAATGCTTTCTGTAGAACTTCCCGGTACCCTTACTAACGCCGCTTTATTGCACGCCCTCGCTCCGAGTAAATGCGCCGCAACCGTTTCTATGGTCATGGGACTATGTTCCGTATCTATCCATATAAAATCCGAACCCGGACCGAGCGCCTCGGCAATAACTGGGTCCTTAAGGGTTATACTTGGGCCCAAACACTGACCTCCTGAATCCATCTTTTTCCGAAATTCCTGTATGCCAGTCATTACTTTTCTCTCCCATGCTGTGTGACCATCAAACACGCCTGCTACGAACAGGCCTATACCTGGAGAAGGAACCTAGTACTTCTATAACGCTATGGGTAATGTCCATTGGATACATTAACCATATGTTTTAATCTTGTTATAGGTCTACCCGTCTTTCAGCGAGGCCAGGCACATCTAGTTCTATAACAAATACCGCACCGGCTTCAGGTTGCTCCCAGCGAGAAATTCCTTGATAGGCAGAGGTGACATACAAATATTTCAAGTCGTCCCCTCCAAAAGCAGGGCACGTTATTTGCGTCGCCGGTAGTTCTACGGCCCGAATAAAACGCCCTCCACTATCATAGCAAGCAACACGGCCTGCTCCCCACTGGGCGTTCCAAAGGGACCCTTCGCTGTCTATGACAGCACCGTCCGGATTCAATTTTTCCGATGTGAGATCAATAAAGGCGGATGGTTTCCCTACTGGAAGGCTTGTCTCGGGATCAATCCGCGTTTTCATAATCAACCGCTTCGGTGTATCACAAAAATAAGCTGTTTCCCCATCTGGCGAGAAACAGATCGCATTGGGGACAGTGATTTTCTCAAATAAGCGGGTGCAGACCCCGTTTCGTAGATGGTAAATAGACCCCGCTCCGCTTTCCTGACCGAGTCCCATCGTACCCAGCCAGATGGCATTATTTGGAGCGGTGCGGCTGTCATTAGCACGTGTCATACTATTATCGGCTTCAAGGGAGAAATTGGTTCTCCTCCGTCCCGTCCTCCTGTCAAAAGCAATGACACCGCTTGCTGCAGCAACCAACAAAATATCCGAGTTAGTAAGAAAAGCAGCCGAAACGGGTTCGCCAAATCCATAAGATCTAAGTGTGCCCTGGTTTGTATTTCCAATAAACATTACCTGACCGACAATATCAAACCAGATAAGTTCGGCAGTTGTTCCGTCATAGATTGGTCCTTCTCCAAGTTCGTTACGCACCGGAAAGAAAACCTCGAAATCCAGGTCTTTATAGCGGGTCATTGCTAATATCCTGCATTTTTACTTTGTGACCACCCATGGCATGGACCAAAGCTAACCCGTGGCCCATTAGGCCATCTCCAATAAGAGCAACCTCAATATTTTTGTTCATATCGGAATCCGTTTCCCTCAACTCTCTGCGCGCCCACACTACTTGTAGCAGAAACCTAGGCTTTGGGCTATGGATTGCGACCCCTCATTGAGGCGGGGTTAGCCGGTAATTTAAGGATCGTTCCAGTATTAGTCACCGAAGTGCCGTCAACTTTCAGAACTGAAATATCTCTGTCCACAAAGTTTCCAACATAGAGATACTCTCCACTAGGATTAAACACTGCGCCTTCGGGCAGACCCCTAACATCTACCTCAGCGATACGGCGGACATTTTTTCCCTCAATCTCAAGTACGACGACACTTCCATTTCTGTTGTAAGCCCAACTGTCGCTCGCTATGCCCCCGCTTCCTTTGAGCAAAATGGCCACTGCAATATCACCGTTCGGACTTATAGCTAGTCCCTCAGGGGCATCTCCAACCATTATCCGGTCAATGACGCGGGGAGGAGATGCAGTAAGATCAATTACGCTTACAGTATCGATATGGCCGTCCGACCCAGGCCCGTGGTCTGCCGTGAGGCCTAGAGTGCCATCTGGGGTAATTTGCACATTGTAAGGCTTTAACCCGACTGGCATATCCAGAGAGGCATCGTAGGTGACTTGACTTCCATTAATACGGAGTACTGAAATTTTGTGGCTACTAAATTTAGTCACAAGTGCCATGCTACCATCAGGTGTGATGGCAACTGAGGCAACCTCCTCACCTATATCCACCGATTGGATCATGGTCACGGAGCTGCCTTTGATTTCAAGGACACCAATGGTGCCGCTTTTGCGGTGAGCGACTAATGCGAGGTCGCCTGACCTATTTATAGCCATGCCGGATGGTTGAAAGTCCACCTTCACTGTATCAATAAGCATTGGTGGTTTCGTTGTAAGGTCAATGACGTGAATACGATTATCAGGGCTTGGCTTCCAGCCGTCTTCGCCTTCAGTCCACTCCATGGCTTTTGTAACTAAAGCTAATGACTCGTCTGGGGTAATCACCAAATTGGTCGGCGGGCCAAATACTGAGTTGCTAATACGAAGATTAGCTATGATTTTTGGATTAGCGGGATCGTCGCCAATATCCACTATAGAAATCATATCGTTTCCCGGCGCTTCAAATAGGATGTCGGGACCATCAAATCTTACTTTGTTATCGCCGCCCACGATCATTAGATCGGCCGCTACCGGGAAGGTAAGATAAACGATCGGCATTACAAATATGATGGATTTGCCTAACGCTTTTAGGGGAAAGAAATTGAACATGTTTAAGCTCCAGAATGCACAAATTTCATAAAACTTTGTCGAATTCGCTATTATAGAAAGATACGCTTGTATAACGAAGACATTGGAGTAGATATCTATATATCGTTGCCACACTCTTCATTTTGTAGTTTAGTTCAGTTTCCTCCACAAAAATGGATCTCAGTATGACAGATTCTGAAAGACGGAACCTGCAGATCATTACAGAAGTCTGTGATTCGTTCAATGATCACAATATAGAAGCAATATTGGAGCGGTTCGCGGATGAGGGTGTTTGGCGAATTTCACGTGGGACCCCCCCTGAAGGAGATCGGTTGGTCGGGAAAAAGGATATTCGATCAATGCTTTCCCAGCGCTTTACGTCGATTCCGGATATGGCATGGGAGATTCATAGCCATTGGGTGGCGGGTAACAGGGGATGTTCTGAATGGAGAGTTATTGGGCACGAACGAAATGGGAATTTCCTGGATTGGTTTGGCTGCGATCTCTGGACTTTGCGCGGTGATGGGATGATTATGCTTAAAGACACTTACTGGAAATATGCGGGTAGTGAATAAGCTAAATGCCCACCTGCATCGCGTATCTTTTCGCAGTTGGCAAAGTCTTCTAGAAGACTTTTTATAAGCTGGAAATAAAGCTGAGGTGAGAGATATATGGCTCCGAGAAACATTCATTTTGCTAGTTTATTAGATGTTGCACAGAGGCTTCACGCCAAGGAGTTCTCCCCTGTCGATTTGACCGAGCACATGCTTAAACGTATTCGGGCAAAAGATAGAAAGATAAAAGCCTATGCGACTGTCACTGAAGAGTTAGCAAGACAGCAAGCAAAAAAAGCAGAACAAGAGATATCTCGTGGTCGCATTAGGGGGCCGCTTCACGGGGTCCCAATAGCGGTAAAGGATCTTTGTTTTACCCGCGGCATACCAACAGCGGCGGGCATGCCTATTCATGCAAATTTTAAGCCCAGATATAATTCAACTGTAGTTCAACGCTTTGCCAAGTCAGGAGCTGTGCTTCTTGGGAAACTGCAAATGACTGAGGGTGCTTTTTCCGAACACCATCCAGATGTTTCTCCTCCGTTAAATCCGTGGAACTCAGCACACTGGGCTGGTGTTTCCTCATCTGGTTCTGGGGCTGCCACTGCCGCTGGTTTGTGCTTTGCTTCTATCGGGAGTGATACAGGCGGCTCAATACGGTTCCCATCTGCTGCTAATGGCTTAACGGGTCTTAAGCCGACCTGGGGCCGCGTGTCGCGATACGGTATTTTTGAACTGGCGGCTTCCCTCGATCATATTGGCCCAATGTGTCGAAATGCTGCTGACACCGGCGCAGTACTCAATATTATTGCTGGGGCGGATAAAAATGACCCTACAGCTTCGACCGCGCCTGTCCCAAATTATCTGGCGGGACTGGAGCGTGGAATTCGTGGATTAAAATTTGGATATGACCCCCTATACAATCGGCGGGGTGTCGATCAGGAAATGCGAAAAACAACCGAAGAGGCACTAACGGTGCTCAGGTCGATGGGGGCCAATCTTCGGAAGGTCACGTTTCCAAATACTGATGCGGTGCTGGATAATTGGCCTGCCCATTGTGGGATAGAAACTGCTTTGGCCCACCGCCAAACGTACCCTAAAAACAAAGAGCAATATGGGCCCGCATTGGCCCGTTTGATTGACCTTGGTCTATCGCTTTCGGCGACTGATTATCAAAACATTCTACTGACCCGGCATGGTTTTTGTGGCGAAGTAAGGGCGGTCTTCGATGACATTGATGTATTAGTGGTTCCCGCACAAGGCACGGCATCACCAACAGAAAAAAATGTTAAAGAGGGTAGGCTTGATCCAAAGGCGTGGCGGGCTATGGGGATGTCCCGATTTACTAGCCCATTTGATTTTACCGGAAGTCCCACTGTTACCATGCAGTCGGGCTTTACCAGGGGTGGCATGCCGATTGCAATTCAATTTGTCGGCCGTCATTTTGAAGAGGATTTGCTGGTTAGAGCGGGTCATGCGTATCAACGTGAAACTGATTGGCATAATGAGCATCCCGCTATCTAATGGGGGCAACGAGAATTCAAGATGCGAAAAACTATTTAATTTAAAAGTGGATAATAACTGATGTTCATCGCAATGAACCGATTTAAGATTGTCAAAGGGAAAGAGGCGGATTTTGAGAAGGTCTGGAGGAATAGAGATACCCAATTGAGCTCTGTTTCTGGGTTTAAAGAGTTTCATCTAGTAAAGGGTGAAACCACGGATGCTTATACCTTATACGCTTCGCACAGCACTTGGAACTCAGAGGAAGATTTTATTGATTGGACCAAGTCGGAGGCGTTTCGCCTTGCCCACAAAGGTGCTGGAAAGCATTCTGACTTGTACATGGGTCATCCTATTTTTGAGGGTTTCGAGGTAGTTCTTTGACCTTTTAGTTTCGTATCCAGCTAGGCCCGTTTTCATCGAGATCCCATAGGGATGGATTCTTGCCCTGCTTAACTGGTTTGTCAGATTCTATAGCCACCGCACTTAAAGGTGGCCTAAACTCGTTGTCTATTTAAAAGTTTATGCTGGGAGGGTCTTATGTTTAGAAACGCCAAAGCCAACTTGCTAAAAGTCTTGGCCATAATTTTGACACTCGCCGTGGGCTCTGCGGTAAGAGCAGACGAAGTGTGGAATATGGCGACAGCTTGGGGTGGTGGTCCAATTCTAGAAGAGGAGGCAAGGGGTTATGCAAAGTGGGTGGGCACGCTTACCGATGGGCGCATACAAATCAATGTCTTCCCGGGCGGCACGCTAGGAAGCCCACTAAAAGTCTCCCAGACTGCGAAAGCTAATATTGTTCAGGCGGGCCACACGTGGATGGGCTACGATTGGGGCATCGACAAGACCACGGTCCTCTTTGGGAATATGGCCGGCGGCCTAAATCCTGAAGAGATGATCATCTGGTTATTTGAAGCAGGCGGGGCAGAACTCTGGTTTGAATATCGAAAGGAGAAGTTTAACGTGGCATCTATTCCATGTGGAATAGGCCCAACAGAACTTTTCATGCACTCAACGAGGCGCGTAGAAACTATCGAGGATTTAAAAGGCCTTAAGCTTCGAACGGCTGGAGCTTGGGCAGAAATCGCGGGTTCACTGGGTGCTTCCACTGTAATCATTCCGGGTGCTGAGGTATATCCTGCTCTTGAGAGGGGTGTAATAGACGCAATGGAGTGGGGTTCGCCTGCTATAAATTTGCCATCAGGATTTCACAAAATTGCTAAATACGTGATCATGCCCGGAGTCCATCAGCCATCTGCAACTTGGGAGTGCCTTTTTAATCTTGAGGCTTGGGAACGCATAAGTGAGCATGACCGCGAGATGTTGCGGGCAGCGGGCAAAATAATGACATTGGAAAGCTGGGCGCGTTGGGCATACCGAGATATCGGAGCGCTGGAGGAAATGGAAGCCTATGGCAATGAGCTAATTGTTCTGGACCCAGAATTTATAGAGGCTGCTGACACGGCCGCAAATCTTTGGGCTGATGTCGAAGCGGCACAAGATCCTTGGTTTAGTAGAGTTTTACAACATAGGAGGCTTTTTCAAAAAGATATGGAAAATTGGTCCAAGTTTCGATTTCCAATTGGCAAACGGTAATGTGGCTATGGAAAAAGTGAGCCTGTTTCCAGGCTCCTGGAGATTACCTTTACCAATGGGCTGAGGAGAAGACGCACGATGTATACGCCGTCACACTTTGCATTGGAGGATGGCCCAGCGGCCCAGCGAATAATGAGAAAATACAATTTTGCGACGTTGGTCTCCGGAACACAAACAGATGTTATGGCAAGTCATCTACCTTTGTTGTGGACTAGCCAGGGAGGTCAGTACGGTTCACTTCGTGGGCATATGGCTAGAGAGAATCCGCAGTGGGAGCAATTGGCAGATGGAGGGGAGGTCTTAGCTATTTTTTTATCCAATCATGCGTATATTTCGCCCAACTGGTACCTATCGAGACCCGCTGTTCCAACTTGGAATTATAGTGCGGTTCATGCCTATGGTACTCCAAGTCTTATAGAGGAGACTAGTTGCATAAAGGATTTACTCCGGGGGATGGTTGAGTTTGAGGACCCAGATCCAGGGAACGCATGGCCGGATACAGCGGACTACAAAAAGCTGGTTGAAGAAATGATTCCCCATATTGTAGCTTTTGATATTTCTATCGTACGGTTGCACTCGAAAGCTAAACTTAGCCAAAATCGTCCGGAAACGGATCGACGCCAAGTAATGGATAACTTGCGCGGGTCGTCAGACGCTGACGCTCACAAAGTGGCCGAAGATATGGAGGCGTTCTATGGCCATAGAACACGCAATGACCCGGATGGTGTTGCTTAAAGTGGGGGATCGTCTGCTTGTGTTTAGTGCGGGAAAAGAATTAGGTGTGGCTGTAAGCCTTGATTCAAATTTTTCACGCATATAGCGTTGGCAATGAGAATATATTTTATTGTTTTAACAGAATAAATTCGCAGTATGCGGTACTATTAGCGGACGTGTGAAAAAATCTGGTCGAATAAATTCTGGTAAATTAGCCCATAAGTGAGGTCTGAATTTTATGTCCTGGGAAGAAGAGCTTAATGAGTTACGCCGCAGAGAGGCATTCGCTGAGGAACTGGGTGGTCGGGAGAAAGTAAAACGTCAGCAAGATGGAGGGCGGTACACTATTCGTGAGCGAATTGCCCTAATGGCAGATGCCGGCACTTTTCATGAAAGCGGTAAAATTGCCGGGATGGCGAAATATGACTCCAATAACGATTTATCGAAATTAGTCCCATCTAATTTTGTTTTTGGGAAAGGAATGGTAAATGGACGCCCAGTGGTTATTGGAGGGGATGACTTCACCGTGCGAGGGGGATCAGCCGACGCCACCATTCCGAAAAAAAACCAAAGCTGTGAGGAAATGGCTAACGCTTTGCGGTTGCCATTAATTCGTATGGTGGAAGGGTCGGGTGGTGGTGGATCTGTCAAGACTATTGAAACTACGGGCCGTGCTAATGTCCCCGAACTTGAAGGATGGCAGATTTTGGTGGAGAACATGGGGACAATCCCTAGGGTAGCCCTGGGCCTAGGTTCGGTAGCTGGTCTTGGGGCGGCTTACCTGGCCGCAGCTCACTATTCCGTAATGATAAAGGAAAGGTCTGCTTTATTTGTTGCGGGTCCGCCTTTAGTCAAGAGGATTGGCCAAGATCTTACAAAGAATGAACTAGGCGGATACAAAATACAGCTAAAGTCAGGGGCGGTTGACCATGCAGTGGATACGGAGGAGGAGGCATTTGAATGTGCGCGCACTTTTCTTTCGTACCTGCCGAATTCTGTTTATGAACTTGCCAGCCGCCATGAGACGGACGACGATCCAGACCGAAAAATTGACTGGTTGTTGGAGGCAATTCCACGAAACCCCCGTAAGATCTATAAGATGCGACCCATCATAGAGGCCGTAGTTGATAGAGGATCGTTTTTTGAGATGGGGAGTCAGTTTGGACGTTCAGTCATCACAGGTTTTGCGCGTTTGGACGGTTGGCCTGTGGCTATTATGGCTAGTGATCCTTATTCTTATGGGGGGTGTTGGACCGCCGATACTTGTAAGAAGGTGACCAAGTTTCTAGATCTTGCGGAAACATTTCATCTTCCAGTGGCATACTTAGTAGATTGTCCAGGCTTTGAAATCGGGCTCAAGGGAGAACAAAATGGAACAATCAAGGAGGGCGTTCGTGCCATGACTGCAATGTGGCAAACAACTGTTCCTTGGTGCACTATTATTGTTCGTAACTGCTTTGGCGTTGCTGGCGCTGCCCATAAAAATGGTGGCAGATTTTGTAACCGTTATGCGTGGCCCTCCGGGCGTTGGGGTTCGCTCCCGCTGGAAGGTGGTATTGAGGCAGCTTATCGCGCAGATATAGATGCTGCTGATGATCCCGAAGCAAAATTAGCTGAGATAGAAGACAGGCTGAATAAACTGCGATCTCCATTCCGATCGGCAGAAAGCTATTGGATTGAGGAGATAGTTGATCCCCGGGATACCCGAAAATTGTTATGTGATTTTGCCAATAGTTCAGCCCCAATTAGAACAGCTGGTCCAACACAATTTGCGATGCGTCCGTGATTTCGTTGCGTACTAGGAAAACCTGAATACTTTGTTTGAAATTTTCAGATGCTATAAGAAAGTAACTTGCACCTATGGGAGGAGTAAATAATGGCTTTTTACGAAATACGACAATATAAAATTCGCCGTGGTAAAATGGATGAGTGGCTTAAAGTAATGGAATCCGAAATTATCCCGTTCCAGGTTTCTAAAGGCATGGTGATAACTGGCTCGTATAGAGGAGAGACGGATGAGAGTGTTTACGTGTGGCTGCGACGCTTTAATACAGAGAAGGAGAGAGTGCGCCTCTATAAAGCTGTCTACGAAGACCCTCATTGGGTCAACGATATAGGGCCGCGGGTGGGTAAGCTCATTCATCGGGATAAGATTGTGGTGAAACGGGTGGTTCCAACAAAAAAGTCGACTGCCCAGTAAACAATGTAAGAAGGATGGATACTCTTAACTTGAGAACCAGTTAGGGACGCGAGATTCTTTTGGTCCCAAAATAAATGGAGATTAAATCGAAGGCGGCTGGCCTTTAGAACAAGTTTTAAACCGGGAGAGGCCCGCCAACCAAGGCGGTCCTCCCACGGTAATAAGCACTAAGTCACTCTGCAATCGTTAGATTCTCAGCTGAACTTTTGCCATTTCGTCCGGCCTCAAGATCGAAATTGACCTTTTGACCCTCCTGAAGTGTGGACAATCCAGCCCGCTCAACAGCAGAAATGTGAACAAAGGCGTCTTGCCCGCCCTCATCCGGAGTTATAAATCCATAACCCTTTACTGGGTTGAACCACTTCACGGTTCCTGTAGCCATCGATAGTTCCTCTACATAATGTTTATTTTCCGCCTTTCTTAAGGCGGATCTCAAAAAACAGTTCAACGATGTGCATGGAGTATTTAGTGCTTTAGTCGGCGTGACAAAGCAGGACACGCCCAGGCTTCGAAGATCTGATTAAGCCTATATGGACAGTTAAAACCATAAAAACAAGCATAACCTTCATAATTATTGATATAATTGCAGATAATTATGGATAAATTCGGCTGGTTAGCAGAAAACGGACCTATTTCGGGGTATTTTACAAGTTCAGGAAATTATAGCTCAATCTGTCGTGGCTCTTCCATTAAGTGTGGAAAACTGCAAATGCTGATATGGGTTCACGAACGGTTTCCAACTTATTTGGCAGGGCGCTCGTATCCTCATATCCGAGGCTCATGCCAACATGGACCATCTCAGGCTCCACGAGCTCGAGCTCTTTCTCAAGAATCTTGTGATATTGGCCCCAAGATGCCTGTGGGCACGTGTGTAGCCCCTGTCCCCTAGCGGCAATACAGATATTTTGTATAAACATCCCATAATCTAACCAGCTCATCCAACCCATATCCCGATCAATGGTAAAAAGTAAGCCTACAGGTGCACCAAAAAATCGGTAATTTTCGGAGTGAAATTGCTGTGTTTTCTCGCGCTCGCCTCTCTTGATTCCCATGAGGTTGTAGAGATCCCACCCAACTTTTCTGCGTCGAGCCAGATATGGATCACGCCATTTCTCCATATAGTGGGGCCTATCATTAGTGTGCGTGGCCGGCTCCTCACGGAATGCTGTAAGTACGGACTCGGAAACTCGCTTCAAAGAATTCCCAGTAAGGACATGAACCTTCCAGGGTTGTGTGTTTGTGCCGCTAGGCGCCCTTGATGAAACCTCCAATATATGGGCGACAGTTTCTTGGGATACGGGGTCCGGCCTAAAGGCGCGAACAGACCTGCGACTTAAAATCGCGTCGTCAACATTTAGCATTTTAAACCACTACTCCTTATTCGCCAAAAGAGGACCTTCACCTTCTATGAAAGGTAAGTCGGTTAGGACAGATTATTGTTTTTTAAACCGGCTGGACACTTGCACCCTTTTCATAACGTTCCAGGTTCATTTCAAATTCCTTAAGCCGTTTCCAAATAGATCGCAATTCAGTAATAGTGGTCCAGTTATGCAAAAATAGTGCAAATCCACCATGGACTTTTTGGAAGGCATTGCCTACTTGCATCATAACCCCCAAGCTCGCGATACCAGTAAAGAGACCCGGCCCCATTAGAAGGTAGGGAGCTAGTATCATTACTTGGTCATACGTATGGACCCAAACATTAAAGTAAGAATAATGCAAATATAGGCGGTGATAATTAAATCGTATCCCCAAGAATAATTCCCATAAATTTTCTGGCTGCGCATAATTAACTTTGTCGTCCTCTCCCAGGACCAGGTCCTTTCTGAATGCCGCCTCAACCTTCTGGTTATTGTATTCTAGGCCGGGCAGCTTCCATCCCACAAACCACGAAATGATCAACCCGCCGATGGAAACAATTAAGGCCCCCCAGACCAACGAACCCTCAACCTCTCGAAAATAAGGTACGTCCACTTTGTCACTCAACCCGTAGAGAATGGGTATAAAAGCGACTAGGGTCATAATGGCGCGCACGATCTGCAATCCTAGAGACTCAATAATTCGCGCAAACCGGTTGCAATCTTCTTGTATTCTTTGAGAGGCACCCTCAATTTCTTGTTCGACATTTCTCCATCTGGGAATATATCCCCAGGTCATAGCCTGTCGCCACCGCAAGCCGTACACCTGCGTAAACCAGGATGTCAGAGTCATCAGAAGTATATAGGGAATAGCGATTTCAAGGAATGAAGGGGCCCCATTGAAACCATCTCTCACATAGTCAATCGATACGAGTTGTTGGTAGAAGATAGTCAACCCCTCCTGGGGGTTTTCTACGAAATCCCCCGATTTTTGGAGAAGATCATAAAATCCTTTATACCAATCATTGAATGCGACGGACAGCTGAACCTGGACCCAGATAGATAGAATAAGGAGGGCGCCGCCACCATACGCCCAAAGTGCCCATTCCTTGGTCTTATAAAAAGATCGCACCATAACCGTTGACCTATAATAAAGTTAAAAAATAATCTCACGCCAAGAGCGTCGAGGGAAGACCAGCTATCTCAGATCTTTCAAACCGCTTGACTGGATCACAGCCACAACGGCTACACTTCATCAATTCAGGTTAGACTGTTGCCCACATTTGCTTGCATCTGCGATAACCAGGGAGTTTTAACACAAACAGCTCCCAGCGCATCAGTTTATTTTCTTAAATTCGTGCCAATTTATTGGCATAAATTCTCAAGTTCTAGAATTTTTGCCCCACTTACTTCTCGTAGCCCACAACTTTCAATCGACATTATTAGGGAGATCGTCTAATGAGTGGATCACACCGTGTAGCATAATGGTGCAGGTTATGTAACTAGGATTGATGTTCTGGGAGAGGGTAGATGCCAATTAGGAAAAAAATGTGGGGCCTGGTCATGTGTGTGGTGGGCGTTTTGTTTGCCGCTCAGACGGCTCTGGCCGATCATGAGGCTAATAGTGGTAGTTTTAAGGCCATTCTGAGCGCGGTGACCGACTTTGCTGCGGTGGAAATTATGGGCACCGTGGTGCGGGTGGGAACGCTCGATGGTACTGTAACAATAACCGAGAGCACTGGCGGCCCGTTCGAATTAAATTCTAGTAGCACCCTTGCGAGTGCGGTTTACGTTAAGAAATCTGCAACCGGCATTGCCTTGGAGGCATCAGGCGTAATAACCGACTCTGCGGGAGATCAGTGGTATAACATTGCGCGAAGAAGCGCCGGTGACCAATCAGTTGGGGGAGGTGGTACAGGTCGCCAAGAGATACCCGGGGGCACTGGGAAATATGAGGGGATAATAGGTAGTTGCGAGTATTACGTTGATTATTTACCTGACAACAAACTTGTTACTTATAGTACGTGCCAGTGGAAGAGGAACTAGAATCGCAATTCTAGTGGAACTTTGTGGGTGCCACGGCAATTAATTGCAGGGTTTATAGGCAGATTTCTCTAAGTCAGTTATATGCCCTTGTTGGGAGCCGTGGTGCATAAGGGCCAGGCAATAGGTAGACTAGGTGATATTATCTAACTTCTTCCCTTGCAGATGATTTCCAATATGATTTCGTCTGATTGGTTGGAAGAGGGGTGCAGCCATTCATCTGGGGGTTTGATTGAGACAGGATTATCGCCAACACCCATCGGTTGTTTATAGATAGACCAAGTCAAATTCTTATACCTAAATAAGTTGCAGTCTCCTTGTACATATGCTGTGGAAGATAAATAACCCCATTCGCTTTCGCTGCCATAATCATTTAGTAGCCAAAAATAAACATACCCATCTGTTTGGCGGATTTTTTGAAAGTCCACATAGAAGGTGTTGCCAGTTGTATTCTCCGCGATCCTCGCCCAATCTGCAAAAGTTGGAGAAGAGATTGCTGCAGAAACAAATAATCCGATAAATAACGCCAGCTTCTTCACTCTTTAATTAACCTTCACGCCGTCCTTAAAGTTTCCGGTATACTCCTCATTGATATTCCCGTTTACACTGAACCCAATCCAGTCGCCATCCATCTTTCCGTTTTTGTAGGTCCCTTTTTCCCTTAGCTGACCATTTATGAAGTAGTATTCCCAAATGCCATGCCGCTCCCCGTTTTGGAGAGTTTCCTTTATCATCAACTGACCTGATGTATGATAAGTGATCCACTCACCATCTCTTTCCCCATTTAAATAGCTTCCTTTAGACGACAGCTGGCCATTGTCGTGGAAAGCTACGTAAGGCCCTTCAGCTTTTCCATTCACGAAGGTCCACTGTTGTCCAGCCTTTTTTACTGTTCCGCTGAATGGAGTATCTCCGGCCGGTTTCTGGTAAAATACACCGTCTCGATATATCAACTCATCGAATGTCGCGCTTGCCTCTTCACTATGAGTGAGAGTGGGAGATAGGAAGAATGCGAGGACCATGCTTGTAACAAACCATTTGTAATTCATTTCTTCTTCCTTTCGTCAGTTGGTGGAGTATTAATGTTTGATTTTCTTCGGTAATGTTGCCCATGAACCCGTAATCTTTGAGCTTTAAATAGGCACGATTTCGGTGGTTCTTTGATATTCAATGTATTTAGCGGTATCGGTGGCAACGTCATCTCCAAACAACTTCGCAACAACTTGAAACGCCATATCAATTCCTGAAGATACTCCCGCAGAAGTTATTATTCCGTCGTCTACGACCCTCCGGTCCTTAAGGATCTTTGTGGAAGGGCTGACGTTCTTTAGTAGCTCTAAGGCCCCCCAATGCGTAGTTGCCTTTTTATTCTTGAGTAGGCCCGCTCGCGCCAATAACAAAGAGCCTGTGCAGACCGAGGTTATCAGCGAAGCCCCTTCAGCCGTGTCTAAAATCCAAAAGATGGTTTCTTTTGATTGCAGGAGTGACCTGGTTCCTAGGCCGCCAGGAATGAGAAGAATGTCAATTTTTGGACTGTCTTTGAAATCGTAATCGGCGAGAACCTGAAGTCCACCAGAAACCCGGATAGTTTGTTGTAGTTTAGAAATAGTAAAAACATTAAGGGGAGCGGAGTCATTATTTTTTCTGCTCTCTATGCCCTTGTTGGGAGCCGTGGTGCATTTAGAAATAGTAAAAACGGGGGAGGGTAAAATGGAACCCCACTATGATCCATCCTCTCCTTGTCTTTTCTTAAACGACAAAGCAGAAAAGGGGATAGAAGCAGAAAACGCCACTATTAGGGCAGATAAAGTGAGCCACGGCTCAGTGATAAGCGCCGCAGCCAGCAACCCAACACTGGCCAACGAGAGCGTTATAAATCTTCTTGGAACCCTAATC
>CACETT010000012.1 GCA_902562525.1 uncultured Alphaproteobacteria bacterium | reverse complement strand
GGGACCTCACTGCCTGAGTTAGCTACCTCTCTTATTGCCGCTGTCAGAGGGCATACGAGTTTGGCTGTGGGCAATATTGTTGGCAGTAATATATTTAATTTGTTTGGGGTTGTGGGCATCACTTCTTTAATTGGTCTTGTCCCGGTTCCCGTGGAAGTAATAACAATTGATTTGTGGGTAATGGGGGGTGCAACTATTGGGCTCTGTGGACTTATGTTGATCGGTTGCGCTATTACGCGGTCGGCAGGTGCTGGGCTCTTTATATTGTACGCTGTCTATATGTACCACTTGTGGGTTCGGTAAGGAAAAATCCATGCGAATTTAATTTAGTCGTGGCTGGACCGTTTTGGAACGTTGTTTAGAATTGGGGGTGCCATATGGAAGTTGAGGAAAAAGGGGGTGGGCCATTAGCGGGCCTCAAGATTGTTGAACTGGCAGGAATAGGCCCAGCGCCTCTGTGTTGCAGCTTACTTAGTGACCTTGGAGCGACTATCATTCGAGTTGATCGCAATAGGGATGCCCAGCTTGGTGTCCCGCGGGATCGTAGGACAGATTTGTTAAGGCGTGGTAGACATTCTGTTTCGATTGACCTCAAACAAGGGTTGGGCGTAGAAACGGCTCTCCGTCTAATTGAGGGTGCAGATGTATTGGTGGACCCTTTTCGTCCAGGTACTACCGAAAAACTTGGATTGGGCCCTGATAAGTGCTTCGGGCGGAACCCGAAGTTGATCTATGCTCGTATGACTGGATGGGGGCAAACAGGGCCGTTAGCTCACGCAGCTGGACACGACTTGAATTATCTTTCTCTTACCGGAATTGTACATGCTATCGGATCCAAAGAGATTCCAACCCCACCTCTTAATGTTGTCGCAGACATGGGTGGTGGAGCTATGTCTATGGCGCTCGGAATTATGGCAGGTGTATACGAGGCAAGGAATTCTGGAGCCGGCCAGGTGGTGGATATAGCTATGACCGAGGGCTCTGCATACCTGGCTTTGGCAATGTATGGTATGGCCGCTGTTGGTGATTATTCTCACGATAGGCAAGATAATATGTTGGACGGTGGGGCGCCGTTTTACCGATGTTACGAAACCAAAGATAATAAATTTGTATCCGTTGCATCTATCGAAGCAAAATTTTACGATTTGCTGTTGGAAAAGACAGGGCTAAAGGGTGATGCTAATCTCCCTGATCAGTTAGATAAAGCTTCGTGGCCAGAAATGAGCGCGCGATTTGAACAAGTATTCAGAACTAAGACGCGGCAGGAGTGGTGTGAGATTATGGAAGGCACGGATGTTTGTTTTGCCCCGGTTCTCACATTCAACGAGGCACCTCACCACCCACATAATAAGGCTAGAGGGACCTTTGTCGAGGTGGAGGGCGTGGCTCAACCAAATCCGGCCCCGCGTTTTGATAGAACTCCTGGGTCTGTTAAGGGCGCTTCGCCGGCAGTTGGTGAGAATACCCGTGAGGGACTGGTTTCGTGGGGCTTTGAGCCATCAGAAGTTGATGAAATGCTCGCAAGTGGTGTAGTGGGGTGGAAAGACGGTCCTCAGCTATAGAGCTGTTCGATCTCTTCTTAGGCTTGTAATTTTAGTCGCGCACACTTTTTTCTTTCAACAACCACAGGAAACAGTATGTGGCTGCTATGGCGCCAATCACTTGGGCAATTATAAAGCCTGGGGTGTTGATCGGTGCTATCCCAGAAAAGGTATTGGTCAAGCTACGGGCAAGGGTAACGGCAGGGTTGGCAAAAGATGTAGAGGCAGTGAACCAGTACCCCGCGGTTATGTATAAGCCTACCGCATAGGGTATCGCTGCAGGTTTGAATTTTAAGCACCCGATGATTGTTGCGACAAGGCCAAAGGTAGCTATGGCCTCAGCAAGCCATTGGGATTCTCCAGCCCTAAGGTTGGTTGATATCTGAAAGAGCGGTAATTCAAACATAAAGTGGGCGGCCAACATGCCGAGCAATCCCCCTGCTATCTGACAGACCCAATAATAGATGGCCTCTCTAACAGAGATTTGGTTCTGAATGAGAAATGACAATGTCACGGCCGGATTAAAATGTGCTCCAGAAATCGGACCAAATATCAAAATCAAGACGACAAGGATAGCTCCGGTAGCAATGGTATTGCCAAGCAGCGCGATCCCATCGTTGTTTGGCGATAAGGTTTCTCCCATGATCCCAGAGCCAATTACACAGGCCAATAGGAATGCAGTGCCAATTAGTTCGCCCGTTAGTCTTCGCGCTAAATCAAAGTGTGCCATGTTGTTGTTTCCATCGAGGGGACCCGGAGGCTTTTTGGTTTCAGATTGAAGACCCCTACTTTAGAAATAGTTTTGAACCACCTCATATTAATCTAGAAATAATCGATGTTCTACTCTTCTGGCGCCACGAAGGGCTCTCATGGGTCTTTAATTTAGGATCTATTACGTAACTTGTTGACGAGATCATAAACGTAGCCCAACATGCGGGGCTTTTTGGTGAAACCGTGTCTAAGGGGGGAGAGCCAGTGCAACAACGTAACGGGTCAAGACGCAAATTCTTGCAGGGCATGGGAGCCCTTGGGGTAGTTGTGGCTACTGCGCCGTATGTTAAAACTTCCCATTCTGCAGGGAAACTGGCGATTGGTACTTGGGATCACTGGGTCCCAGGGGCAAATGATGTGTTGCGCGAGGTTTGCGAGGAGTGGGCGGGATCCAACGGCGTGGATCTCACCATCGATTTTATTACGTCCATTGGTAATAAACTTCTACTAACAGCTCAGGCTGAGTCCCGTGCAGAGACAGGTCACGACGTATATTGCGTGCCCCAATGGATGCCATCTATGTTTCGACATCGTCTTGAGCCGGTTGATGATGTGGTTAACGATATTATTAGTGCCCATGGAGCCCTGAGTCCCGCCGCAGAGTTTTTTGCTCATCTCGATGGGGTTTGGAGGGGTGCACCTGCTCCAGCTGGCTCTCTCAGTTATCCTTCGGTCTCACGGCTTGACCTGTATCGGGAACATGCCGGCATCGATCTGACCTCCATTTTCCCGGCAGGCGGCGCGCGCAATCATGAGTTGGTTGATGCCTGGTCCTATGACAGTTTTCTAACCGCTGCTCACAAACTTCATGCTGTTGGCAAGCCATTTGGTGCTCCCATCGCCCCAACTCCTGATGGCAACCAGTGGTTAGGCTCGTTGTTTGCCGCCTATGGCGCAGAGGTTATGGATGCATCTGGTGACATTACAGTTGATTCGGATGAAATTCGCGAGGTCTTGGAGTATCTTTCTCGGCTGACGCAGTACATGCCGGATAGCGTTTACGCATGGGATGATGCCAGTAACAATCGGTTTATGATATCGGGCTCAGGATCCACTGCATTTAATCCTCCAAGTATTTGGGCAGTTTCCAGCAGGGATATGCCAGCTGTGGCTGAGCAACTCTGGCATCATGATTCGCCTCGCGGTCCAAAAGGAAGATACCGTGCGAGTGCCCCATTTTTTTGGGGGATATGGGATTTCTCCAGTAATATTTCGGCGGGAAAGGACTTGCTAAGGTATTTGGCCAGGAAGGACGTTGTTGATCGATTGGTTGCTGGCTCAAAGGGCTTTGATATTCCTCTGATCACTTCCCATTATCAAAGTAATGATTTATGGAAAAACGCTGGGCCTCCATCTGGAGTGCTTTATAATTATCCGATCCGTGGAGACGAGGTGCCCACAACGGCTGGGGTGCCGGCACCGCCCGAGTACGGGGCACAAATTTTTGCCCAGGGTATCTTGCCAAATTTGGTGGCCCGGGTTACGCAGGGTGGTGATACGTTTGATGATGCCATTGGCTGGGCAGAGAACGAGATGGAAGGGATCATGCGTGGCTGATATGGTAAGCATAGGATTGCTTCATGGTTGATAGCTCAAAAACGTTGGGCTCTTCGCAACCAATCCGGCGAGGCAGTTTGTATATTTTTCTCAGGCAGCGCTCCACGATAGCGTTCATGATGGTGCTGCCCTTGTTGCTGATCATCGGTTGCCTTGTCGCTTACCCATTTTTTTATTCCATTTATCTCTCGACTTTAAACAAGGCGGAAACCGCTTTTGTGGGGATTTCCAACTTTCTGTTTTTGTTTAAACGAGAAACCTTTTGGATGGTGGTTCAGCAATCTGTGACTTTTGCCCTTATTGCCGTAGTTTTTAAGGCTCTTATCGGTTTTATAGCTGCACATGCAGTAAATAATATCCCAAGCAAAGGCCAACGTAAGTGGCGGGGGATGATGCTCGTGCCTTGGGTTATCCCTCCGGCGCTCTCCACACTTGGCTGGTGGTGGTTGTTTGAGCCAACTTATAGTTCTTTCAATTGGATATTAGAAGCGCTCGGGTTGTCGGCTATTCCCTGGCTCAGTGATACTTTTTGGGCGCGGTTTTCGATTATATTAGTCAATGTTTGGGTGGGTGCTCCATTCTTCCTAATCATGTATTTAGCTGCGTTAAAGTCTATCCCTGAGGATTTGTATGAGGCGGCTTCTATAGATGGAGCTAGCGCCTGGCAGAAATTGATACATGTGACCATTCCAATGATGAGGAATATCATTTCTATTACGGTGTTGTTTTCAATAATCGTAACGTTTGCTAACTTCGATATCGTGCGGGTGCTAACCCAAGGTGGGCCGAGGAACTCGACGCATTTATTCGCGTCATATTCCTTTAGGGTGGGGATCGAATCAGGAGATATTCCGTTAGGCGCGGCAGTTTCCCTATTTATGTTCCCTGTGCTTGCGGTGCTCGCATTCATAATCCTCCGCAATGTCCGCCAGCGTACGGTGAATATATGACAAATCGCACACGTAACACGGGTGCCCTGGGGGCACTCATTGGCAACAACACAAGCTTAAACAGCGACCGTAAGTGGGCTTTGATTGCTTCGTATGCGTGCCTAATCGTGTTCGTGATTTTCTTTTTGTGCCCCCCTTTTTACATGTTGATTACCTCGTTGAAGACAAACGCTGAGATTGCTGATCTTTCTACAAATCCGTGGATTATTGAACAAGGTCTGACGATCGAGCACTACATTAGTTTGTTGACCGAGACAGCATTTCTCACATATTTCAAAAATACGGTAATCGTCGCCTTTTTTGTGGTGTTAATTACTATGGTGATCAGCGTTCTCGCTGCTTATGCTCTTTCCAGACTGGGATTTTGGGGCTCAGGTGTAATAGCGACTGGCGTTTTCCTTGTGTATCTGGTCCCGGATTCGTTGCTATTTATTCCTTTATTTAAAATCGTTGGTGGATTGGGTTTATTAAATTCGTACTGGGTGTTGGTGCTTGTTTACCCCACATTGACTGTTCCATTTTGCACTTGGATTATGATCGGATATTTTGCTTCTATACCCAAGGAGTTAGATGAAGCGGCATTGATTGATGGAGCGAATCATATGCAGATGCTGTTAAGGGTGTTTATTCCGGTTGCGTTGCCTGGCCTGATTGCAGCAACGATTTTCGCGTTCACGGTTTCTTGGGCATCGTTTTTATATCCTCTCGCTTATATATATAGTGATAATCAGATGGTATTAACTGTTGGGACCGTTACTACCTTAATCAAAGGCGATGTATTTCATTGGGGTGGGTTGATGGCAGGGGCCTTATTGGCTGCTGCTCCCCCTGTTATTCTTTATGCGTTTTTAATGGACTATTATATAGCTGGGCTGACATCTGGCGCGACAAAGGGTTGATATAACATGGCAGACGTTACTTTAACCAATCTTCATAAAAGGTTTGACCGCACTGAGGCGGTTAGCGGCATAGATCTCGAAATAAAAAATAATGAATTTGTCGTTCTGGTTGGTCCTTCTGGGTGTGGCAAAAGCACGACCCTCCGAATGATCGCGGGACTTGAGGAGGTCACGGAAGGCGAGATTCTGATAGGGGGGGAACTAGTTAATGATGTTCCTCCAAAAGATCGCGATATTGCAATGGTCTTTCAGAATTATGCGCTCTACCCTCACATGACAGTATTTCAAAATATGTCATTTGGTCTTCGGCTTAGAAAATATCCTAAGGATGATATCAAAAAGCGTGTTGAGGAAGCAGCTGAAGTTTTAGGTATCACGGAGTTATTGAACAGAAGGCCCAAGCAGCTTTCTGGGGGTCAGCGTCAACGGGTAGCAATGGGGCGGGCAATCGTCCGGAATCCACGAGTATTTCTCTTTGATGAGCCGTTAAGTAACCTTGATGCGAAGCTTCGTGGGCAAATGCGGATAGAAATCAAGCGCGTTCACCAACATTTGAAAACTACTACTGTCTACGTTACCCATGATCAGGTTGAGGCGATGACCCTTGCAGATAGGGTGGTTGTTATGAACGCTGGATTGATTGATCAAGTTGGTACCCCAGGAGAACTATATCATTCTCCTAGAACAAGATTTGTTGCAGGTTTTATAGGCTCACCGGCTATGAATTTCTTGGATTGTGAATTGAGTGAATTGGACGGAGGTCTTGTTGTCAAGGTTGGCAGCGAACTGAGTTTGCCGGTTTCCTCTGGACGCCTTGAGAGGTATAGACCCTATGTAGGGAAACCTTTAACTCTTGGAATACGGCCCGAGCATGTAACGGAAGAAAGAGTCGATCGAGATGGTGTTTCTCTTTCAGTAGACGTAGACTTTGTGGAGCCACTAGGTATGGAAACCATGGTTTACTTTTCTCTAGCAGGTGAAGCATTGTGCGGGCGGGTAGCTCCGGAGTTAAATCCACAGCCTGGACAATCTGCCAAGGTCTGCTTTGATACTGAGCAAATTCATATTTTCGATCGGTCTACCGATCTTGCTTTGTAAGTTTATGCGAGCGAGTGCTATTTGCGGCGATTAGGCAACGTGTATTGCTAATACAAAGTTTCAATGGCTTCTGCATAATTTTGGAGGATCTTGTGACGCCTATTTTTTAGGGTAGGTGTCAGCATCTCGTTATCAACAGTGAAAGGAGCGTCGATAACACTGAAGCCTCGCACTTGTTCGATTACAGAAAGGGTTGAATTGGCTCTTGCGACGGCATCTCCAATGAGTTTTTTTAAGGCGTGCTCGTCGGAGGAATTTGTTTGAAGTTCGCGGGTTTGTTCCGACGGGACTAGCAATGCCACGAGGTGTTTGCGGCCATCGCCCACCACCATTGCCTGTGCAATCTCGGGCTCCAGCCCCAGAATGCCCTCTACTCTTTGAGGAGATATGTTGTCTCCTCCAGATAATACAATGATATCTTTTTTTCGGTCTGTGATAGTTATATAGCCGTCTCTATCTAGCTCTCCTATGTCTCCCGTGTGAAGCCAGCCATCTTTGATGGTATCTTGGGTGGTTTCGGGTTGTTTCCAATAGCCATTCATTAAAAGGGGTCCTCTAACTAGGATTTCGCCGTCTTCCGCAATCTTAACGTCCACGCTGTGGAGAGCGGGGCCCACCGTATCTAGTTTAATTTTAGTTGATGGGTTGCAACTTATTACCGGCCCAGCCTCTGTTTGTCCGTACCCTTGCAATAGGCGTAGCCCTAATGCGGTAAAAAATATTCCAACTTGTATGTTTAAAGGAGCGCCACCAGATACCATGGCCTTTAGCCGACCACCAAACCTCATTTTGACCTTTTCTCTGACCAGAATATCTACAAGCTTATCTACTGGTGTTTTGTGAAACTTTAACTGCCCTCCTTGTTCGTAGCGTTCGGTACCTAAGTTTAGGGCAAGCATGAACAATTTTGCCTTGAGTCCGCCAGCCCTTTGAACACCGTCTAAGATTCTTAAGCGCATCATCTCGTATAGCCTGGGCACGCTTGTCATAAGGGTGGGTCGAACTTCCGTGAGGTTTGCTGCCAGCTTATCGATACCTTCAGCGTAATAGATTTGTGCCCCAATAGAGGTGGGAAACATGAGCCCGCAGCTGTGTTCATAGGAGTGGGAGAGTGGCAAAAATGATAGAAAAACTTCGTCATCAAGACCTAACTCAAGAAGTAAGTGGAAGGCCCCTACACAATTGCACAGTATGGAACGGTGACTGAGCATGACCCCTTTGGGAGTGCCACCAGTACCAGAGGTGTAAATTATACAGGCAGTATCTTCTTGGCTTATTTGGTCCGACCTAATAGTGTTTTGATTGGTGCTCAAACCGCCCTGATGTAGCGCTTCACTCCAGGATTTAATTTTAAATCCAGCATCAGGATTTACTTCAATTTTTTCCATGGAAATTATTTGTTTTAAATGTGGGAGGTCCGCAGCTGCCTCTAATAAGGGGTCGGCTAATTTCTGGTTCGAAACTATGGCTATGGTTGCTTCACTATCTGTCAAGATATGGCGGTGATCATTGGATGTGTTTGTAATATAGGTCGGCACGGTTACGCCACCAGCTGCCATAACTGCAAAATCTGCAATCGCCCATTCAGGGCTATTTTCACCAACAAGTACAACTCTATCACCCAAATTTAGGCCATATTCTTGCAATGCAAGAGCTAGCAATCGCACTTGCTTCGCAGTTTCCGCCCAGCTTATGGAGTTCCATTCGCCTTGTTGCGTTTTCCACAGGAATGGGGAATTCTTCTTGGTAGAGGCTTGTTCAAAGAACATAGCAACCAGATTCGGCCAACGGTTTAAATCCATTCTTGCCTCCTTCTTCGGCACTGGTCCAAGCTAGTCATATTATAGTAAATAATACAATGGGCTTGGTTGTTTTAGCTAGATATGATCAACATATAGATAGGTGGTGAAGGCGAGGTTTTATGTCTGTGGTAACGAAAAAGACTGCGAGCTTAGGCGAGCTTCCTGAGTGGGATCTGGGGGCCTTATTCTTGGGTGTTTCTGATCCCGCGGTAGAAGAATCTTTGGCTGACGTGTTGGCCGATGCACAAGGATTAGAAAAAGATTTTCAAGGCCGGATTGCACGCCTTGAAGGTAGAGAGATGTTGTCCCTCATTAAGAGTTATGAGTCCTTGCAGGATCGATTAGGAAGGATTTCCAGTTTTTCACAGCTCATCTACGCTGCAGATATGAGAGATGAGCATAATGGCCAGTTTTATCAGAACCTGCAGGAAAAATGCACGGAAATTTCGAGTAAGTTGCTGTTCGTTAGTCTAGAAATTAATCGCTTAGAGGATGGTAAGGTTAAAGAGTTTTTGGCATTCCCAGATTTAGTTCTCTATGGGCCTTGGATCAAAGATTGCCGGGCTTTTGCCCCTTATCAGCTCTCGGATGATGCAGAGAGCGTTCTTTTGGATAAGAGTATTACGGGAAGATCTTCTTGGGTGCGGCTCTTTGATGAGACTATCGCTGGCTTGAGTTTCGTTCATAGAGGAAAGTTGTTAAACAGTTCAGAGGCATTCGATCTTCTGGCTTCGCCAGACCAAACTGTGCGTAAAGAAATAGCACAGGAAATTTCTGGTGTGCTTTCTGGCCAAATTAGAACTCTCACCTTAATCACTAATACCTTGATTAAGGACAAGGAGATTGAGGATAAACGTAGAGGGTTTGTGGCACCAATATCGTCGCGAAACCTAGAGAATCTAGTTGAGGATGACATAGTAGATTCTCTTATACAGGCGGTGGAGCAAAGTTATCCAAAGCTTTCGCATCGTTACTATAAACTAAAGGCTAAGTGGCTGGGAAAAGAGAAGCTAGATTATTGGGATCGCAATGCTCCGCTGCCGGATGATGATGATTCCCTAACGTCCTGGGAGGAAGCGAGAGCCTTGGTTTTATCTGCCTACAATGATTTTTCTCCCACAATGGCGCGAGTTGGCGAACAATTTTTTGAGAAAAAATGGATAGATGCATGCATCAGACCAGGCAAGACTCCTGGGGCATTCTCCCATCCTACAGTTCCCTCTGCCAACCCTTATATTTTGCTTAATTATCAAGGAAAGGTCAGAGATGTTATGACGCCTGACCATGAGTTGGGGCATGGGGTCCATCAGATTTTGTCTGCAAATCAGGGGGCCCTAATGGCTGATACACCCCTAACGTTGGCTGAGACAGCTAGTGTGTTCGGCGAGCAGCTAGTTTTTCGGGCGATGCTGGAGCGGGAAAGGGAGCCGGTCAGGCGTAAATTAATGCTAGCTGGAAAAATAGAGGATATGCTTAACACAGTGGTTCGCCAAATTTCTTTTTGCCAATTTGAAAAAAAATTGCATGGGCTACGACAATCAGGTGAGTTGAGCAGCGAAGTTATAGGGAATGTATGGATGGAGATCCAGGCAAAGAGTTTAGGGCCAGGTATACAGCTCCATGAGGATTATAAGGTCTACTGGTCGTATATTCCGCATTTTGTTCATACTCCCTTCTATGTGTATGCGTATGCGTTCGGAGACTGTCTAGTAAATTCACTCTACGGTATTTATCAAGCCGAACCCGATGGGTTTGAAGACAAGTATCTTGATATGTTGCGTGCGGGAGGGTCCAGGCGACACTTTGAGCTTTTGAGGCCTTTTGGACTGAATGCGGCGGATCCAAATTTTTGGTACGAGGGACTGAGAGTTATTGAAGGTTTTGTTGACGAGCTTGAAAATGGCTGATGACGTATTCTCAAAGTCATCGGATTCAAATAGGCGTGGGAGTAGGTTATTAAGATATGCGGATGTTTCTCGCCGGATGGGGAATCTGGCTGCTAGGGTTGCTGGCGAGAGATACCTGGGGTTTGATATTGATAGGACCCGTCACGCAAAGGACTTAAAGGAGGCCCTTGGAGGGCTAAAAGGGCCATTGATGAAGGTTGCGCAATTACTTGCGACTATACCCGATGCTTTGCCTTCAGAATATGCTGCAGAGCTCCGGCAATTACAGTCAAACGCCCCATCCATGGGTTGGCCTTTTGTCCGCCGCCGTATGGCTACAGAGCTTGGGAAAGAGTGGCAAAACAAATTTAAATCTTTTGAGGAGGAGGCTGCGTTTGCTGCGTCTTTGGGTCAGGTTCACAGAGCAAGCCTCCACGATGGACAAGGAGTGGCCTGTAAATTGCAGTATCCAGGTATGAGTTCTGCAGTGGAGGCCGATCTTGTACAGCTAAAACTGATCTTCAATCTCTTCAGAAGATACGATGACAGTATTGACCCAACGGCTATATATCAGGAGATTTCCGATCGATTGCGCGAGGAGTTGGATTATAAGAGAGAGGCTCGTCATTGTCGTCTATACGAGGACCTCCTGAGTGGGGAGGCAGGGGTCAACGTGCCTGCTATAATGGGTGATCTATCCACGGAGCGTTTGCTGACAATGACTTGGTTAGACGGTGAACCTTTGTTGGGTTTAGCTGAAGGAGTTCCTCAAATCCGTAATACGTTGGCGCGTAACATGTTTCGGGCGTGGTACGTGCCATTCTATTTTTTTGGTGTGATTCACGGCGACCCTCATTTGGGGAATTATACAGCCCGCCCGGATGGAACCATAAACTTGCTGGATTTTGGCTGTGTTCGGATATTTGAAGCTCGTTTTGTGAAAGGGGTTATCGATCTTTATCAAGCTCTTTTGAAGGGGGATAAGGAACTTGAGGTGGCAGCCTACGAAAGCTGGGGCTTTGCAAATTTATCGAATGAGATTATCGAAGTGCTGAATGTTTGGGCTAATTTTGTTTATGCCCCTCTTTTGGAGGATAAAACGAGAAAGATACAAAATGATGGGGGTAGTCAGTACGGAGCAAAAGTTGCCTCCCAGGTACATGGAGAGCTCCGTCGGTTAGGAGGTGTTAAGCCGCCACCTGAGTTTGTGCTGGTGGATCGGGCAGCTGTTGGTTTAGGCTCCGTTTTTATGCATTTAGGAGCGGAAATTAATTGGCACGCAACTTTTGAAGACTTGATTGATGGTTTTGAGGTTAGTGAATTGGAGGAACGGCAAAGCCAGGCTCTCCGCGCTGTGGGCCTTGTCTGAGAAAAGGCAGATTGCCTGTTAACTTGGATTATTCTTAGACTTGCAGCAAAAAAGTAGGGAGTGCCAACAAATAATGAATTGCAGTGTTGCAGCCTATGCCTCCGCGATGGTTTTTTCCAGGAATAGGCAGATATGGTTAACCGCCGCGTCCCAGTTTTGGATTAACGTGCGTCCAGATTTCTTTCTGGGTTTGAACGAGTGATCGCCGTCAGGAAGCCATCGCATGCATATATTTGGAGATAGGTGGTATCTGGTTACTTCTGTTTTATTTCCCAGAGTATCTCGCTCACCTTGAACGATAAGGCACGGGGTTTTTAAGAATTCCATGTGGGAGGTACGGGTCTTTGTAGGGTTCCCTGGTGGATGGAAGGGATAACCCAAAACAGTTAAACCTTTTACCGGGTAGCTGTCAGCTATCATACTAGCCATTCGGCCCCCCAGAGATTTTCCTCCTATAAATAGATTCTCTTCGGATCTCAGCTGCCCAAGTACTGTATGCCAGAATGATAATAGCTGTGGCATCGGGTTTGGGGGCCGTTTGGAGCCACCTGTGCGGCGCTCCGCCATGTATGGAAATTCAAAGCGCACGACCTTTATACTTTTTAATGCAAGTTGGGTAGCTATGTACTCCATAAATTCACTGTCCATAGGTGCCCCGGCACCGTGTGCCAAGACAAGTGTTGCCGTTCCGTTGGAAGGTCCATTGATGAGAAGGGGAATTGAGCTGCTCATCTGTTTATAGTCCGGCTTTTCGAAAAATTTCTATTAGTAGAAGGACGAGAAGATAGGCAGTTAAACCCAGAAAAACAGCCGGGACAAGGACACGGAGATGACGTTTCATGAAGGAGAGCTTGCGGCTGGAAGGCATTACGTATTCAATATAAAATAGGCGATGGGGTAATTCCCTTGTCAATAAAGTATGATACTAACTCTAGCTTAATTACCTTTATGGGAGGTTTCCAGCAATGTCTGAAGCGTACATCTGTGATGCGATAAGAACACCGGTTGGTCGTTATGGAGGGGGACTCTCGTCTATACGAACAGATGATCTGGCAGCTATCCCAATCCGAGGACTGATGGAACGAAATTCTAAGGTGGAATGGGGAAAACTAGATGATATTGTGTATGGTTGTGCAAACCAGGCTGGAGAGGATAATCGGAATGTTGCACGTATGGCAGGATTATTGGCGGGCTTGTCACCCGATGTTCCAGGTGCGACCATTAATCGGCTTTGTGGATCTAGTATGGATGCCGTGGGCACCGCCGCCCGTGCAATTCGGTGTGGTGAAGTGGATTTAGTTATTGCAGGCGGGGTTGAAAGCATGTCACGTGCTCCCTTTGTGATAGGGAAAGGCGAAACTCCTTTTTCGAGAAATGCAGAGATGTATGACACGACTATTGGGTGGCGGTTTGTCAACCGGCTCATGAAGCAGCAATATGGGACAGATTCCATGCCTGAGACTGCTGAAAATGTTGCTGAAGCCTTTCAGATTCGACGCGAAGATCAGGATGCGTTTGCTTATCGGAGTCAGCTCAGGGCGGGCAAGGCGCAAAATGGGGGTAAATACATTGAAGAAATCATGCCAGTTTCGGTTCCGAGACGTAAGAAAGAAGATTTGGTAATTGATAAGGATGAGCACCTGAGGCCTGACACCTCGATGGAGGGGCTCGCAAAATTACCTACGCCATTCAGACAAGAGGGGACAGTGACTGCTGGAAACGCGGCCGGTGTTAATGACGGCGCGTGCGCACTTCTACTTGCCTCCGAGGAGTCGGTCAAACGCTATGAATTGACGCCTATGGTTCGAGTGGTGGCAATGGCTACGGCCGGCGTTGAGCCGCGGGTCATGGGGATGGGGCCCGCTCCAGCTACTCGTAAAGTTATGCATAAAGCTCGATTGGAAATAGGTGACTTTGATTTGATTGAACTGAATGAGGCTTTTGCTGCTCAAGCCTTAGCCGTTTTAAGGGACCTTGGCCTGGCTGACGATTCTGACCACGTCAATCAACAAGGTGGTGCCATTGCATTGGGGCATCCTCTGGGAATGAGTGGGGCCAGGCTTATTACAACAGCGGCATATCAGTTAAGGGCACAAGGGGGAAAAAGGGCTCTATGTACTATGTGCATAGGTGTGGGGCAGGGCATTTCAGTGGTACTGGAGCGCGTGTAACAGGTGCCTTCCCGTAACCGCATACTTGTTTTACCTAACGTGTCTTAGTTTTTCTTGATTTCAAGGCTGGATTGGGGGTATTCGATTGGTATTATTTTTCTGTCGTGATCTGAGGGGGCACGACTAAAGTTTGGAGCTTTCCTGTAGTGCGACTTCTTATGATTCAGTCCCTACGGAACAGGGTTCTTTTCTTGCGGCAGGTTTAACCAGAAGGTAGCCTATATGCCTCTATCAGTTGCAGTTGTTGGTGCCGGCCCAGCAGGGTTTTACGCCGCTGATGCTGTGCTGTCATCCTTCCCTGATGCAGAAATTGATATAATTGAACAGTGGCCTGCGCCCTTTGGTCTAGTGCGTTATGGGGTGGCCCCAGATCATTTAAGCACCAAAAACGTTACTAAAATATTTGACAAGATTCTCGCCAAAAGTGGGGTACGATTTGTTGGTAATGTAAATGTGGGCCGCGATGTTACTTATCAAGAACTTAAGTCTATTTTCGATCTGGTAGTTATCTCAGTTGGTATGGAGCATCCCCGACGTCTCTCAATTCCAGGTGCGGATACCAAGGGAGTGGTTTCAGCGACGGATTTTGTTGGATGGTATAATGCAGTCCCGGACTTTGTTGATTGTAGTGCCTCTGTGAGTGAGGCTAAGTCTGCAGTGGTAATCGGGAATGGGAATGTTGCCCTCGATATAGCCCGACTTTTAGCAAAAACTGGATCTGAATTGGCTAAGACGGATATTGATCCAAGGGCGGGCCAGTGTTTAGCAAGTTCAGAGATCGAGGATATCCACGTTGTAGGGCGGCGTGGGCCGGCAGAGGCCAACTTCAGCTTCCCCGAGTTGTCTGAATTGGGGGATCTTGAGGACGCTGTTCCAGTTGTTGATCAAAGTCTTTTTCCTGTGAATTTAGACGGTATTGATCAATCCGCAAGAAAGAAGAAGGAGCGTAATCTCCGTGTCCTTGAATCATTCTCCCGCTTGGTGAGGGGAGAGAGAAAAGTGAGGTTACACCTGCGCTTTTGTGCTTCGCCCTTGAAAATAGTTGGAGAGGGGCACGTTACTGGCATCAATCTCGGAAAAAATGAGGTTCTAGATGGGGTGGCTAAGGCCACAGGGGAAGAATTTCTTATACCTACAGACCTAGTGATCCCGGCAATTGGGTATGTCTCTAAGCCTATAGATGGTGTTCCTTATGATGTGAAAACGGGCCAGGTGAGTAACGTTGATGGTATGGTGGAGAACGGCGTTTATGTTGTGGGTTGGGCGCGGCGGGGTTCAAATGGTGTCATAGGCACCAACCGCGTAGATGCTAGGGAAGTAATTGGTCTGATTAATCCCGAGGTGGTGCCGCCCAAGGGGTCGGGAGTGTCTGAGTTCCGTGCCCTTCTAGACTCGCGGAATGTAAAGGTGGTCGACGCAGAACAGTGGCAGACCATAGATATGGCCGAGATGAGTAGAGCCGAGGGGGGTCGCCCTCGGGTAAAATTTAATAATATCAAGGCCATGTTGGCAGTATAACTCATTGTCTTGGAGCAAGATATTGAAGCCGAGGGATTGTTTGCTCGATCCTTTGTGCGTACGCTGAAGTGTTTAAAAATATACTTACTGTGGCCCTAATGAATGGTTTCTGTATCTAGCGAGATTGAAACACTGGTAGATATAGTGTTTTTAGTTGTAACGGGATTGATAGCCTACAATGGCGTCCGGTATCGGGATGCACAAGGTAATAGCGACTTAGTGCGGCTGTT
The DNA here is from genome assembly GCA_902562525.1 of uncultured Alphaproteobacteria bacterium. GTDB lineage: Bacteria > Pseudomonadota > Alphaproteobacteria > UBA7887 > UBA7887. Next base: position 16,982 of record CACETT010000012.1, on the reverse strand, counting down.
GTTTGGTTGTATAGCTGCGATGTTTTTCTTTTTAATCTTGTTTCGAGATGTTTTGGATTTGTTTTCGTTCATGTAAACTGTGCGGAAAATCTGTCTAGGGTTTGTACATTCGAGATGCTGAGTCTAATTCAGGCAGGCTCATCGCCCGTTGGTCCTCAGGAAGTTGCAGCTGTTCGTAAATGTAGAGGGCTCTTTTCCGCACCGTAGAAGGGCGCGGGTCGTAGAGTATTTTGTAACCGATCCCGGGACCCGACACCGAATCTTCGTCCACTTCAAGTGCTTTTATGTAGTTAGCTAATGCCTCTTCATAAGCTCCTTGTCTGTCTAGGATGATGCCTTTGTTGGCGTAGGCAGCTGCCAGAGCCCCGATTCCCGTGAGATCGGTTGGAGAAATGTTTGTTTCTAGCCAACTAATAAGGTGGGTAAGTTCTGCTTCGGCCTCGGGATACCGTTCCGTTTGAATGAAGACGAGTGCCCGTCCCATCAAAGCTCCTCGGTGGTTAGGTGTTTTTATGAGGGCTCTATCAAAATATTCGAGGGCTTCTGGGTAATCCCCACTGGAGAGTAAAATATCTCCGCGCTTGGTTTCATAATCACCTGGCGGTTGTGTAAAAAAATTGTCGTACAATAATGTCATGCCTCCTACAACAAGCATTGTTGTAAACAAGAGAACCGTAAAACGTTTGATTACATTTGGTGACATCTCATTTTCTAAATAGGTATAATGTATAGAAGATTGCAAAAATCATTGATATTAGAAGAGATATTAGGGCTGCTCTGCGCTTTAACTGATTGGAGGTCTTCTCGTTGGGTGGGGGACTTTTCTTTTGCAGGCGGCGAGCCCCCAGGGCCCAAATTAGCTGTCGCATTGGAAGCCATAAAGCCAGAGTTAACACTATCGCCCATATAAACCAGTATTCGTCATTGAATAAGAGGGGCACTGGCTATACCAGGGAAAATTCTACAAAAGTGGTTACATGAAAGATCAGATCTTCCCTTCTTGCGGAGAGGCGACGTACAACGGATCAGTTCCAGGTACTAAGTTGAGCCCCTATCCATTGACCTAATTCCTATCACCAATATCATCCGTCAAGGGTTCAATCTTCGTTTTGGGAGGAGTTGATAATTCCATTTTGTAGGCTAGAAACCACATCATCCCGACGCCCAGAATCCAGAATAAAATCTGCCATGCCCATATGGATGGGATGCCAAATGTCCAGCCTCCTGGCCCTTCGTTTGGAGCGCCAAATATAGTATTTCCAATCACGGCGCCAGGTCCTATCCCAAAGAAAAGCCATGCCAGAGTTACAATCCAAGCGACTGGCACAAGACTTTTTTTGCTCGCAGGCAGAGATGTCGCCTTTCTGAGGAAGTTGTGGTAGCCCATCCGGTGTTTTGTTCCGTTTTCTGTTTGGGTCATGGCAGATATAATAGTACAAACGGCAACATTAAAAATGATTCCCCATCCGGCGGAGTGGATGGTCCAGGGCCACCGTCCCCATGGAAGGTCCACGCCCATGCTACCAGCTATTGCCATTCCAAATTTTTCTGTAAAAATTACTGCCAGTAGCCCAGCAACCAGGCCCCAACTAGCACCCTGTCGTGTGATCCATGGTATCCAGCAAACAGCTGCTAAGGAGGGCCACATTTGGAACCCAAAGGCAACCGCCAGACCTCCAAGTAATACCAATGCGTCCTGGGAGTAGGTGGCTACCAGTAAAGCAGAAATCACTATAAAGGCCACTCCTATGCGGCCAAAAAGTTTTTGCGTAGCATGATTTGCGGAGGGATCAATATACCGCTTATATAGATCCCTAGTAAGCATACCGCCTGCCGTCGACATATAAGCCGCTCCAGTGGATTGCATTGCTGCTAGTGCGCAGACCGCCAGAAGTCCAACAAACCAGGGAGCTGTATCGCCAATTAAATTGATATAATGCGGTATCAAACCACCTTGTTTATTGGCAGTTAGGTCGGGTATCACATTGGCTATGCCAGCCACTTCAGTGACCGACGGTGTTGCTCCTAGAAAATGGGCCCCCATCCCTTGGGCGGCGGTGAAAAAGAATAATATTAAACCGATTCCGAAGGCAGAAGCCCACACTTGCTGAGGGGCGAATGGTGTTGGGTCAGTATTTGCAAAGGACCACATGGAAAACGCTGGTGCGGATTGGATTCCCATAAGGGCAAACATATAGGTAAGCACCATAATTCCAGTCCACAGACCACCGATTGGGGTTTCTACACCGAGCCCAGCCGTGAATTGGATTACGCCCGGAATCGCTAAATACGCATTATGCCCGTCTTGGGTTGCACCCCATTTCCCGATATCGGTTTTGCCAAGAGTTGCCATAGCATCATTGAATGAGCCCCAACCCCCTAGCTGGCTGTAGGCGATGAACCCAATAGATACTATTCCAAAGGCAAGTAGGATGCATTGAAGGGTATCGACATACGCTACTGCCCGAAGTCCGCCGGAAGCGACATAGATCAAAACTACAGCGGAGAGAACCCACATTCCTACGCCCCTTGAAACCAAATCATCGGTCAACACGTTGAAGAGAAATCCGGAGGCGCCTAACTGGACACCCAAGTAAGGAATTGAGAATAATAACGCTACTATGACTACCAAAATCCGAATCATATCACCCTGAAAGTAGTCGGATAGCATTTCACCAGGCGTTACATAGCCGAAACGTTTCCCTAGCATCCATTGGCGTTTCAGAAAAATGACACCGGTGAATGGAATGGTGATCGCGTAAAACGAAGCATAGGCATATTGGAATCCATCGCGGTAAATGAGGCCTGGATGCCCCATGAACGTCCAACCGGAGAATGACGTTGCTGTTGCTGCTAGGACAAAAACCCAAATCGATAGCCGCCGTCCTGCTATAAAGTAGTCCGACGCCGTTTTAGATGTGAGTGCCCCGCGGACTCCCCAAAAAATACAATAGGCCCAATACAGTGCCACAAATACAAACAGCCAGACGATTTTAGCTTCCATCAGGCCTTTTCCTCCCCAGTTAGGCTATGTTTCATCCACTAATTTCGGACGGCATTGTTGTTTTTTTGCGGTAGGGGGTTTATCGGTTCACCCCAGTCGACCAGCCTGTGCTGCAGCTTAACCCATGCCTTTAAAGTCGGCAAGGCCATGAATTACCCTTGTTTTCATATATTTAAAGGATTTTTGAGGGAGTATGGCATACTATTTTATGTATACTTCCTAGGGTACTCTCTTTGTTTAGGCGTTGACATTTGCAGGTGTGGTGGGCCCGGCAGGACTCGAACCTGCGACATCACCGTTATGAGCGGCGCGTTCTAACCAGCTGAACTACGGGCCCCGTTTTCTTCAACTTAAGATTGCAGCAAATTTAGTTGACAATCTATTACTTTGCTATGGGCAGTGATGTTAATTGTGGTATCGGAATGTCACCTCAGGATATTTGGCGGTGTATTCATTAATTTTGTGGGAACTCATCATGTATCGAGAAAGCTTCTCAGTTTTCGCGACCGGGATGGGTGTTTCAACTTGCGCAGCGCTTTGGCCTCTATCTGTCTTATGCGTTCACGTGTCACGGAGAACTGTTGGCCGACCTCCTCAAGGGTATGGTCAGTATTCATTCCAATGCCAAACCGCATGCGAAGGACGCGTTCTTCACGCGGTGTAAGGGAAGATAAAACGCGGGTGGTGGTTTCGCGTAGGTTAGAGTGTACCGCCGCATCTAGGGGAATTATTGCGTTTTTGTCTTCAATGAAATCTCCTAGATGACTGTCCTCTTCATCGCCTATTGGTGTTTCTAGACTTATTGGTTCTTTAGCAATTTTGAGAACCTTCCGCACTTTATCCAAAGGCATGCTCAACTTTTGAGCTAGCTCATCGGGAGTGGGTTCGCGGCCAATCTCATGGAGCATCTGGCGAGAAGTTCGGACCAACTTGTTTATTGTTTCTATCATGTGCACGGGGATTCGGATGGTGCGTGCCTGGTCCGCAATCGACCTTGTTATCGCTTGCCTAATCCACCACGTTGCATAGGTAGAGAACTTATAACCCCTTCGGTACTCGAACTTATCTACCGCCTTCATGAGGCCTATGTTGCCCTCTTGTATGAGATCCAGAAATTGTAGTCCCCTATTGGTATATTTTTTGGCAATAGATATTACTAATCTCAGATTGGCTTCGATCATCTCTTTCTTTGCGCGGCCAGCCTCTCTCTCGCCCTTCTGTACGGCTGAGACTATTTTCCTGAATTCTGGAATAGTTAAGCTCGATATAACGGAGATTTCGGCTATGCTGGTCCTAATCTCTGTGACGTCCTCTTTGCGGCTTTTAGCAAATTCTTTCCAACCCTTCTCTTTCAGGCGGCCAACCCGCCTCAGCCAGGCAGTTTCCAGTTCCTTCCCTAGGTATTGTTTTAAAAAGCTCTCGCGGCCGATTTTATGCTTCGACGCCAGACGAAACAGTCTTCCTTCAAGGCCAATCAAACGGCGGTTGAGCCCATATAACTGGTCAACAAGTTCCTCGATCCGGAAATTGTTGAGTTCGATCCTCTTTTGCAGGCCAGGAGGGCTTACCATAATATCCTTTATTTCCTGGAGCAGTTTTGCATGGCGCTTCAAGGTAGTGGGGCTAATCTCATCCCTGGTTTGGGCCGCCTCCAACTTCTGCACCTGAATACGAGAAATTTTAGTCGCTGATTTTGCTATCACCCCAAAAACTTTTAGGATTTTTGGGCGTAGGGCCTCTTCCATAGCTGAGAGAGGGACATTCCCTTCATTGTCATCTGAATCATCGTCATCACTATTTTCGTTATCGCTGGCATCAGGGCTGGGGCTTTGGTTTTTCTCCAATGGTGCGGTGGAGGTGCTTGCCCCAACGGTTGGACCGCCGAAGGTTCCATCAAGATCAATTACCTCTCTTAATAACATTGTTTCATCGTCAATAGAGCTATGCCAATTTTTGATGGTTGAGAGGGTGATAGGGCTTTCGCAAATGGACCCAAACATCATGTTTCGCCCTGCCTCAATGCGTTTTGCTATTGCAATTTCACCTTCTCGAGAGAGAAGTTCAACGCTGCCCATCTCCCGCAGGTACAGCCGGACGGGATCATCTGTCCGTCCCAATTCATCTTCACTTTTTGCCGTTCCCTGAGGAGCTTCTTTTTGCTCGGAGTTTTCTGAAGCACTTTCTTCGACATCATCGTCTTCTACGATCTGAATTCCCAGTTCAGAGAATGTCGCAGTAATATCTTCTATCTGCTCTGAAGAATTTACTTCACTAGGCAATGCCTTATTAAGGTCGTTTAGGGTGATGTAGCCAGTTTCTCGACCTTTTGCTAGGAGTGCTTTAACTGCCGCCCCAGCTTTTTCGACCAGGGGTAAGTCAGTGGCATCTGATCGGTCGTTTGAAGCTCTTTTGACCTGCTGTTTAGACATGAATTTTGAAACCTCAAAAGTTAAAGACGTGGAGCGTTCAGGGCAGAACGTCAAGCGTGACTGTCAGCACCGGATTTCGCTATGGGCCGTGTGTTCTCGGTCTTTCAGCCTCTCCAGCGCCAATGGCGCACTTAAATACATGATAACGTCATTGTTGGCAATGAAGTCAAGGTTCTGAGTGGGCGGTTTCTTCCCGATGAATGGCAAGAGTTTCTCTCCACGCCAACAATGCTGTTTCGGCATCCGATTCCGGCCGGATGCTCGGTTCAATGATGGTCTGGTTCCAGCCAGTTCGATCAAACAGCAGGGCAACGGTTTCACCGTGGCCTTTGTTGGTTAACTCTTCCCTGGCCCTGCTGTAATCAATTGTTGGATCCTGTTGCCAGGTATCGAGTAGAGAGGCTTTAAGGGTTTGAAGTTTTGGGTTACGTATTTGTATTTCTAACAAGTCTTCGCGAACATCTTTTATGAGCTCAGGATGTCCAATGAGGGTAGCAATGAGAACGCGCTCGCGGTGTTCTGGGTCGCCTGACCTGTTTCTTCCTCGTGAATGGTTTCTCAAAAGTGCTGGTGACTCCCATTTGTGGAATGGCTTTCTTTTTCCAACAAACGATGGCTTATAAGCAAATAGTTGGTCCACACGTTTCTTGAACTCTGCCAAATATCCCTGTTGCACAGTTCTGTCGGCAATAGTTAGAGCAATCTTTCTGAGGTTCTGCTTAAATGCTGCTTGTCGCTCAGGTGTGTCGACAGGCTGTTGGACTGCCAGTTGATTCCAAATGAAGTCGACAAGTGTGACTGGACTTTGGATTAAGTTTTTTAACTCAGTGATCCTATTTTCTGAAACTAGGCTGTCAGGATCGTGTCCAGTGGGAAGGAAGACAAAACTAAGTGAGTGCCCGGGTTTTAGCAATGGTAGTGCCCGAGTAGCTGCTCGGTAGGCCGCCTTGTTCCCTGCGGGATCGCCATCAAAACAAACCAGGGGTTCGGGAGATAGCCGCCACAGTTGGATAATTTGCTCATTCGTAAGGGCAGTTCCTAGTGGAGCGACGGAGCGAGTAAAACCCGCACGATGCAGAGCTATCACGTCCATGTAACCCTCTGCGACGATCAGCGTCGGTGATTGGTTTCTTGCGGCAACTGCATTAGACAGATTGTAGAGAGTTAATCCTTTCCGGAACAAATCGGTTTCGGGGGAATTTATGTATTTGGGTTCGCCGTTGCCTAGGGTGCGTCCACCAAAGCCGATAATCTTTCTTGTTTTATCGATGATGGGAAAAATGATTCGGCCACGAAAAAAGTCGTAAGGCTTTCTCCCATCTTCTGGTTGTCTCACGAGACCCGAGGCTAACAAGCTTAATGGAGTCACCTTTTGTTTGATCATATGAGTTGAAAGGGTGGTTCCAGTGCTGGGCGCAAATCCAAGACGAAAGTGCCTTGCTGTCGTACCGTCCAATCCGCGAGCTCTCAGATATTTGCGAGCAGGCTTGGCATCTGGGCCCCTTAGCTGTGTTTCGAACCATTTTGTCGCGAGTTCGTTAGTCTCTACTAGGGTTCTTCGACGAGCCCTTTGCGAATCTGCATCAGCTGACGGCGCTGGTATAGCTATGCCGCATTCATTGGCTATTTGCTCTACTGCTTCTACGAACGAAAGCCCTTCCAGTTGCATAACAAATCCAAAGATGTCGCCATGTGCTTCGCATCCGAAGCAGTGGAAAAACCCTTTTTCCTCATTAATCGTAAAGGAGGGGGTTTTTTCATTGTGGAAAGGACATAAGCCCTTAAATTCCATACCATGCTGGGTAAGGGTTGTTCGACGACCAGCTAATTGGCTAAGTGACACTCGGGTTCGTAGATCGTCAAGGAAACTAGGCGGGAAACCCATGGCAAGCTCGTTATGTGCTAGTGAGACGTTCCTTGACTATATTACTTGCTTGTGAAAAGTCCATCTGTCCCGAGTATCTGGCCTTGAGCGCTGCCATTGTCTTGCCCATGTCCTTAATACAATTGGCGCCCAGTTTTTCAATAGTTTCGGATACCACTATTGCCATTTCTTCATGGCTCATCTGGGTCGGCAGGTAGCCTTCAATAATACGAATTTCTGCGGCCTCTCTTTCAGCCAGATCGTCCCGTCCCCCTTCTTTATAAATCTGAATTGATTCTCGCCTTTGTTTAATCATTTTTGCGAGCATTTGTTTGATTACTGTATCATCCTCTTCGGTGGACGGCATGGGGGCATTTGTGTCTGTCCTAGAGGCTATGTCCCGGTCTTTTAGGGCAGCGAGTATTAAACGCAGTGTTGCAGTTCCGCATGTATCTTTCGCTTTCATGGATGTTTTTAAATCTGTAGCAAGTTGGTCGCGCAACATGTAATTTCTTTCGATGTAATCTGGAAGAAAAAAAGGAGTGCTAGTTCGGCGCCCAGTGCGCCCGGCTTTGCGGTTTAAACGCTGGAAGCTTGGGGTCGGAGTTCGCCGAAGGAGAGTGATAGTACAACTTTCAGGGCCCTGTAGCCACTGATAATTAAAAATTTTATAACCGACTGAAATAGCAGTATTAAACAAGGGGTGGCTCTCTTGACGTAGTCTGTATCTCTGCGTAGGTTGGCTGGAGATGTATTGAGCTTGGCCAGAGGATCTGGATGGCGGTCAGGGGTTAGTTTCTAGACATGTCGGAAAAGTTTGCGCGAACGTTCTCAAAACCTACCGGGGCGTTGGTCTTGGAAGACGGCACGGTCTTGGAGGGTAGGGGAATCGGCAAACTCGGAGAGGCCGTCGGTGAGGTCTGCTTCAATACATCGATGACGGGCTACCAAGAAATTATAACAGACCCTTCTTATGCGGGCCAAATCATCACTTTCACATTTCCCCATATTGGAAATGTTGGTGTAAATGATGAAGATGATGAGTCTGATCGACCTCTGGCTTGCGGGGTTCTTTTCCGTACTGATATTACGTCCCCATCTAATTTTCGAGCGCGTTTTCACTTGGACGAATGGCTCCATGCCAATGGAGTCATTGGGGTCTCCGGGATAGATACTCGGGCGCTAACACTGCATATCCGGGATGGGGGCGCTCCCAAGGGCGTCATCTCGAATTATGGGGGTCTGGAATTCGAGGCGCGGCGTTGCCAACAAATGGCAATTGAGTGGAGTGGACTAGAAGGAACGGATCTAGCTACGGGCGCTGGCACTGACTCAATTGTGAAATGGTCTAAAGGTTTATGGAGGCTTGGGACTGGTTCTTTTGAAGGCAGTGAGATAAAGCATCATGTCGTGGCAATAGATTATGGAGCAAAACATAATATTTTCAGGAATCTGGCGAGTTCCGGTTGTGCTGTAACAGTTGTGCCGCCCCAAACGCCAATTAAAGACATTCTGGCTCTTAAACCGGATGGCGTATTCCTATCCAATGGTCCGGGAGATCCGGCGGCTACTGGGGTCATAGCTGTGCCAATAATCAAGGAACTCATAAAATCCGGCTTGCCAATTTTCGGAATTTGTCTTGGACACCAACTATTGGCGCTTGCGTTAGGCGCCCAGACTGGAAAGATGCAGCAGGGTCATCGTGGTGCCAATCATCCAGTTAAAGAGATAGCCACGGGAAAAGTGGAGATCACTAGCCAAAATCATGGTTTTGTCGTTTTGGAAGACGGGTTGCCTGATGGTATTCGTCCTACCCACGTATCTCTCTTTGATAAAACAATTGAAGGTCTCGCAGTTGACGGCCAGCCTATTTTCTCTGTTCAATATCATCCTGAGGCATCGCCTGGACCTCAAGATAGCCATTATTTGTTTTCTAGATTTACCCAACTCATGAGCGTTACCTAGCAACTACCATCCGAGGTTTTGGCGCTCGCATTTTGTATGAAGAACACTAGATGCCCAAAAGAACCGATATACAAAGCATTCTTATAGTTGGAGCAGGCCCAATCATTATTGGACAGGCTTGCGAGTTCGATTACTCGGGTGCTCAGGCTTGTAAGGCTTTGAAGGAGGAGGGCTATAGGGTTATTTTGGTTAACTCTAATCCAGCTACTATTATGACTGATCCCAGTCTGTCCTCTGCTACATATATTGAGCCTATTACTCCTGACTTTGTTGCAAAGATAATTGAGCAGGAGAGGCCTGATGCATTGCTGTCTACTATGGGTGGCCAGACGGCTTTAAATATAGGTTTTGCCCTTTCCGAATCTGGGGTTCTGTCCAAGTTTGGTGTGGAGATGATAGGGGCTAATTATGATGCAATTGCAAATGCCGAGGACAGGGATTTATTTAAGCAGGCAATGGGCCGGATTGGGTTGGAAATGCCCCGCAGCGCGATGGTTCGCACCGAGGCGGAAATAGCTCCTGCTCTCGAGGAAATAGGATTGCCGGCGATTATGAGGCCCTCTTTTACACTTGGCGGAGAAGGGGGCGGAGTTGCCTACAACCGCAAAGAGTTTGAGGAGATCGTTGCGCATGGATTGCACATGTCGCCCACCTCGGAAGTCTTGGTCGAAGAATCCATCATAGGATGGAAGGAATACGAGATGGAGGTAATGCGGGATGCCGCTGATAATTGCATTATCATTTGCTCCATAGAGAATGTAGATCCGATGGGGGTTCACACGGGCGATAGCATTACCGTTGCGCCGGCATTAACGCTGACTGATAAGGAATATCAGATTATGCGGAATGCCTCTATAGCCGTACTGCGCGAGATCGGCGTGGAAACTGGTGGTTCAAATGTACAGTTTGCAGTCGACCCAGAGAGTGGTCGTCTTGTCGTCATTGAGATGAATCCACGAGTCTCAAGGTCTTCCGCGCTTGCATCCAAGGCAACAGGCTTTCCAATCGCGCGAATTGCTGCGAAATTAGCGGTTGGCTATACACTGGATGAAATAACGAATGATATCACGGGTGTAACTCCAGCTTCATTCGAGCCCACTATTGATTATGTGGTTACCAAAATTCCAAGGTTTACGTTCGAGAAATTCCCGGAAGTTGACTGCACCCTTACCACTGCCATGAAGTCAGTTGGGGAGACGATGGCCATTGGAAGTTGTTTTGCTGAGTCAGTCCAAAAGGGTCTATGCTCGATGGAAATTGGCCTCTCGGGTTTTGACGAAATCACTCTCCCTGGTTTTGAGCAGGGCGAGGCGGACCCAGCTGCTTTGATGGCTGCTCTCTCTAAGCCGACGCCTGATAGACTGCTTCTGATTGCACAGTCATTCCGGTTAGGATTGTCGCTAGACACAATTCAAACCACCACGGGCTATGATCCTTGGTTTCTAAGACAAGTTGAGGAAATTGTGGCTATAGAGGAGGAAGTCCGAATAAATGGCTTGCCAGATAGAAAGGAAGATTGGTGGCAACTTAAAGCGCTCGGATTGTCAGATCTGCGGCTTGCCAAACTTACCGGTTTGGAGGTTTCTGCTGTGTCTGCAAACCGGCAGAAATTTGACATTTATCCGGCATTTAGACGAGTAGATACATGTGGAGGGGAATTCGCCTCGCAAACCTCCTATATGTACTCTACTTACGGAGCTCCTTTTAATCATGGCAGTAACTTGTGTGAGGCGGAACCAAGCGGCCGCGACAAAATAATGATTCTGGGCAGCGGTCCTAATCGAATTGGTCAGGGGATAGAATTTGATTACTGTTGTGTCCATGCCGCTTACGGCCTGTGTGAGGCTGGGTTTGAAACGATCATGGTGAATTGTAATCCAGAAACTGTTTCTACAGATTATGATACCTCCGACCGTTTATATTTTGAACCACTGACCCATGAGCACGTGCTGGAAATTGCGAAGAGAGAGATGTCCAGAGGAAAACTATTAGGGGTAATAGTTCAGTTTGGGGGTCAAACCCCCTTGAAATTAGCGCGTGCGCTCCAGGATGCTGGCTTGCCGATACTAGGTACACCCCCGGATGCTATAGACTTAGCTGAAGATAGAGAACGGTTTAACCGCGTCCTCGGTAAACTTAACCTTAAACAACCAGCTAATGGCACTTGTCGCTCTGTTAGTGAAGCTATTCAGGTGGCAGATGGCATTGGATATCCTGTTTTGGTGCGTCCGTCCTATGTGCTAGGGGGGCGTTCAATGCAAATAGTCTACGAGAAGGCCTCGCTGACAAGGTATGTTACGGAGGCATTAACGGCCTCGGAAGGTTCGCCGGTCCTCATTGACCGTTTCTTGTCGGATGCAATAGAGGTCGATGTGGATGCGCTTTGTGATGGGAGCGACGTTTATATAGCTGGTATAATGGAACACATAGAGGAGGCGGGCATCCATTCAGGCGACTCGGCATGTGCTCTACCGCCGTATTCACTGAGTATTGATATTATTAAGGAATTGCGTAAGCAAACTGTGGCGTTAGCTAGTGCTCTTAACGTGACCGGTCTCATGAATATACAATTTGCAGTAAAGATGGATGGACGATCGGCAGAGATCTACATTCTGGAGGTGAACCCGCGCGCCAGCCGGACGATACCTTTTATTGCGAAGGCCACAGGTGTGGCGGTTGCCCAATTAGCGGCACGTGTAATGGTTGGTGAAGCTGTAAGCGACTTTGGTCTGAGAGAGAAGTCTCTATCTCACGTGGCCGTGAAAGAATCTGTCTTCCCATTTAGCAGATTTCCAGGGGTGGATGTTTTGCTTGGCCCAGAAATGCAATCTACGGGTGAGGTTATGGGTTTGGACACCGATTTTGGGCGAGCTTTTGCAAAATCACAGATTGCTGCTGGAACTATCCTGCCTATGAGCGGTACAGTTTTCGTATCAGTGCGTGACAGTGACAAAGGACATATCGTCCCACTTTGCAAAGACTTAGTTGAAATGGGGTTTGAGTTATTAGCAACACGGGGGACGGCGGTTGCCCTAGAGGAAACCGGTATAGCGGTGAAAACCATAAATAAGGTCCGGGAGGGTAGGCCACACCTGGTAGATGCGATCACTGATGGGCAAGTCGATTTGATTTTTAATACCTCGCAGGGGGCGCAGGCCATAGCGGACAGTTTTAGCCTGCGTCACGCCGCATTAATAAATGGTGTTCCATATTATACAACGGTATCAGGGAGTAGGGCTGCGGTCAGCGGAATCTCGGCTTTATGTCGTGGTGCTCTTGAAGTCATGGCCCTTCAATCTTACACTTAATAGCTAGCATGTTACGACTAAGTTATGTCCTGGTCGACTGAGTATTTCGGGGCGGCAGGCGGGGATTGGAAGGTGTTGAGATGGAAAGAGTTCCGATGACGGCTGATGGTTATGCTCGCTTGGGAGCAGAGTTAAAACGGCTGAAAACTGAAGAACGCCCTAGCATTATTAAGGCAATTAGTGCGGCTCGCGAACATGGGGACCTTTCTGAAAATGCCGAATATCATGCTGCTCGTGAACGTCAAAGCTTCGTGGAAGGTCGAGTGCGCGAACTTGAAGATAAGATGAGTCGGGCAGAGGTGATCGATGTCAGCAAGCTCTCAGGTAAACAAATAAAGTTTGGTGCCACAGTTACCCTGGCAGATGAGGAAACTGATGAAAAGAAAACGTATCAGCTAGTGGGAGCTGATGAGGCAGACGTTAATAATGGACGGCTTTCCATCACCTCACCGGTTGCCCGGGCACTAATAGGTAGGGCGATCGGGGACTCGGTCCACGTAAACACACCTAACGGAAGTCGTTCCTACGAAGTCATGAAAATTAATTATCGTTGATTTTGTGGGTACTACAGATTGGGTCTTTCTGACATTTAATTGGATGCACAATGGGATTGGATGATCCAGCTATTTGGGTGTTGGCTGACGAATATTCAGGTAATGTGAGCCAGTGTTTGGGTGTGGCCGACGCTCTAGGCTTGCCGTATGAAGTCAAACGCATTGCTTATAATAAGTGGGCAAGGTTGCCGAACATTGTTTTGGGCTCCAGTATCCTGCACATCACTCGAGAGAGTGCGGAGACAATTTCTTCCCCATGGCCCAATTTGGTAATAGCGTCCGGGCGTCGGACCGTGGCGGTAGCCCGCTACATTAAAAAAAGATCCCAAGCCAGTGTCTTTTTGGCCCAGCTAATGTGGCCAGGGCGTCCTGTTAGGGATCTAGATCTTGTCTCGGCACCCCTCCACGACGATATGGGATCTAACGAGAATATCGTCAGGACGCTTGGCGCCCCGCACAATGTTACGGTAAGTCGGTTAGCAACTGCTTCAGACTCTTGGAAAGAAGACCTCATTGGCCTGAGCCGCCCGCGTATTGCTGTGCTTATAGGCGGTGATACCAAGCGAAAGAGCTTCTCCTCTGCCATCGCAGGTGATTTTGGACGTAGGTGTTCCAGTATGGCAAAGTCGTTAGGCGGTTCCCTTATGGTCTCGACTAGCCGTCGAACTAACCCGATTGCTATGCGAAGGTTCGCAGAGCGCCTGGAGGGAGAGGTAAAACTCTTTAATTGGCACGAAAGCAGGAATCCAAACCCGTATCTGGGATATCTGGCTCTTAGTGATGCCGTGATAGTTACAGGAGATTCGATGTCCATGTGTACGGAGGCTTGTGCGACTGGTCGACCCGTGTTTATCTATGCCCCAATTGGCATGACTGCTGCAAAACATAACAGGTTGCACAAGCATTTATTCGAGTACGGTGCTGCTCGACCACTTCCGGAGAATTCTTTTCCGGAGACATTATTGGATTGGAGTTATCCACCAATTAATGATGCTAATCTAGTTTCAAATGAGATCCGAAAAAGAATGGGGTTATCCGTTTCCGAGTCTAATGAAAACGCTGAGCAGGTGTGATGTAAGCGTGTCTTTGCCTATTAAAACATTCAGCAACAAAGATGGCCCCGATTGTCTTTTTAAAGCTCTTGGCCATCCATTGGTGCCAATTTTAGCAGCTAGATTGCTGGAAAATTTGCGGGCTGCCAGAGAAGTGGCCGTATACGACCCATTTGATGTCCTTGACGCTTTTGCAGTCTTTAACGATGTCAACGACATTAATTTTTTGGATTTGTATGTCCAAGACATTAATGATGTGGGTTGTATCCGGCGGGGTATGACAGCTCAACCTATATCCCTGCTTTCCCGTTCAAAAGCGGAGTTGCTTTTTGTGTTAATGTTTGATGCTGATAGGTTTTTGACCCAGATTGATGGGCTTCTCCCGGCTAATGTAACATGCCTTACCCTTGACAGTTTACGGTTACCGGATGACTTCATCACTCTTAATAGGGAGTATCTATCGCCAATAAACTTCGCAACGAATTTTGCTTTTTTTCGTGATGTTGGTGATCTCCATACTACCCTTACTACAGTCAATTATTGGCACGGCCATGGGGCGCGAGCGGTAAAACTTTGGCTTTGTCTATTTGATGATGCAGGGGTTGCGGTTGCTGCTTGGGAGAAGGAATTGCCGGACCAAAGTGCAGCTATTGTTATTGAAAGTAGTGATGTTCGGAGGCGGTTTAATCTTGGCCCCTTCACTGGGCAACTCTTCATTCATGCAATTGGGATAGCGGGCCATGACCAACTAAAGTATGTCTTGGACATATTTAATGATGGATATGGGACTCTTTCCTGTACTCATGATGCTAATGCTTGGCCGGCTGAGGTTTATGCTGGGTTACCGACCCCTAATACTGGGGAGCAGGTAATGCTGTGGGTACAAAACAGTCACCCCGTTGCTATACCTCCTCAGTCTATCGGCCTGCGTGTAATGGGCGAAGATGAGTTACATTGGATCGATGGAGTTGTGGAACCTTTTGCTACTATGCCTATCAATATTTCTGAGTTGTTGCCAGGGCTGGCGGCGGGGAGCCAGTTGGAGCTTCACGCGGGGAAGTATCTTGTTAGGCCAAGGTATGAGGTGATTGACTCCAAAGAGAATAGGCGGATTGCTCATGTTAATGTTGAACGAACCGACTTAATCCCTGATCAAAATCTTCTCGGGCTAAAGGGCCTTGTTGGCAAGGGCTATATCCTTGCAGCGCCAATTCTTCCGGCCAACCAATATGACTCCAAAGTTCTTTGGACTCCAATGGCCACAACTCAGAATGAGTTGGCGGCTAATCTGACTGTTTTTGACAGGGAGGGTATTGAAATGGAGTCCTTTCCTCTAAGGTTTTTGGATAGGGGGGAGGCCATTCCAATATCTGTAACTGAGTGTCTAAGGTCGGCCAATAGTGAGTTGCTTGAACACTGTGGACATATGGAGTTGACCTATGACCTGGCCAATGGTTCCGAGGCCGATGGGTGGATGCATGCTATATTTCACTACCGAAATACAGTCTCGGGGCATCAGGCAGAGACTAGTTTTGGGTCGCATATGTTTAATATTCCGGTAACTTATAAAGACCAGCCTCAGTCATATACAGGCAAGCCCCCAGGCCTTAGTACGCGGCTATATGTCAGGCTCGGTCATCCAAAATTAGATACATTGCTTCATTTAATTTATCCTGCCTCAATGCCTTGGCTTGAAAAATCGAACACGATTTTAAGTCTTAAAGACGGGTTAGGGCGGGAAGTCGCTAGTCACCCTTTGCAGATTCCTTGCGGGGGCTCGCGAATGCTAAGTGTTCGTGAGATTTTCAAAACTGCCCTGGCAGAGAATAAAAATTTTTCCGGGTATATCTCGGTTCGGGATCTGGGGTGTCGTCTTTTTGGTTACCATACATTGGTTCATCCGAAAGGCGCATTTTCCCTGGACCACATGTTTGGATTTTGAGATTATGGATTTCGAGCCTGTTTTCCAGAAAGGGTTGTCAGAGTCTGGGGGGGGGTAGCGAGCCATGTCCGCACCTGTTTAATGACGGCGCACATTGACTAGCGGGTTTCTCCATTCTCGGATGTAAATTGCTTCAATAATTGTTCTCTCTCTTCCTTAAACTTAATGAGTTGGTTCCCCTGGAGGAGGAGTCCAGAAGGTAGTTTCACTCCTAGAGGGTTCACTTGTTTTCCGTGTTTCAAAACTTCGTAGTGTAGATGAGGCCCGGTAGATCGGCCTGTAGAGCCTACAAAGCCAATTGTATCACCTTGTTTTACCCGCTTCCCCGTGTGTAGTCCTTGCGCGAACTTGTGCAAGTGTGCGTAGGCGGTCTGATAGGTAGGCCCATGCCGCAATCGAAGATAATTTCCATAGGCCCCGTGTGATCCTAATTTATCGACGACGCCATCCCCTGCGGCAAAGATGGGCGTGCCCCTAGGCGCTCCAAAATCCACTCCCCGATGCATTTGAGTGTAACCCAGAGTTGGGTGCTTTCGATTTCCATAAGTAGAAGTGAGTCGCGCGCCGTCGATTGGGGTACGCATCAAGGCCTTTCGAACGCTTTGCCCCTGGTCGTCGAAGTAATCATCAATGCCGTGATCTTTTAATGTGAACTTATAAATGTTCAGACTAGCTCCACTCAGATTTAATGAGGAATATAATATCTCACCAGCGTCCACCGTGCGCCCTCCATCATCGACCAAAACTTCAAAAAATATTTCAAACTTATCTCCTTCTCTAATATCTCGTTGAAAATCGACGTCGTAGCTAAATATCCTAATAAGTTTTGCGAGGGTCTTAGCGGGTACGTTTTTTCCAGAAGCT